>CBINJX010001101.1:0-1565 GCA_966251085.1 uncultured Verrucomicrobiales bacterium | reverse complement strand
GTGTCGATCGTCGAGAGCGAGAGCCTCGTCAACGACGGCACGGCACTCGTGCTCAGGACGACGATCCCAGGGTGAGGGAAGTGTTGAGGAGCACTTGCCCCTCCGGCTGTGGGACAATCACTGATCTGCCGTTTCGCGACCCTCAACCCTCAACTCTCAACCTTTCCTACGTCCGCATCCCGCCGAGCCGCCTTCCCGCAGGCCAGTGTTTCTGGACCTTCACGGCATCGATCTTCCACGATTTCCGCTCATACACGAGACTGAAGAGACAGGGTACTACCTCGCCCTCGGTCATGAAAAAGTAGGCAGGGACGATGGCTGAATGGCCATTCCACTGCACCGCTCCGAACTCTACCCGGCTTGCCCGCGCCAGAAGGGGATAGTCACTTCGGGCGAGATCCTCAAAGGCGGCCTGATCGAATCGCTCCTGGAAACTGTTGGAAATCTGCTGGTAAGCGCTGGCGAAGTCGTCGGACTGAAACGCTTCCACCTGTGCCCAGATGACATCGAAGAGATCATTTGGCCGCTGCAAAGCCCGCTGACGATCCTGATAGCTCTGCACCCATGCCGACGTGAAACAGACGGCGAAGAAGAACCCGAGAATGGAGAGCTTAACGCGGCGAGTCATGGTCTGGGTTTGCCGGTATTTCAGCAAGCTGGCGCAAAAACGCGAACGGGTAAAGTCCTGTGCCATGTCCACCTGCCCATGTGGGTTGCAGGGCGTAGCCCCCAATCACCTGGAAGCTGCGCAACTCGAAGCTATTCGGTCCATATGTCACCTCTGGACGGATGAGATTGCCCATGACATCGGGCTCACCACCGCAAGCTGCACAAGGACAGGCTCTTCGGAGAGTTTCTAACGGAATGTAGCTCTCCTGGCCATCGTTCCAGAGGATCGCGAGTTCTTGCCCGATCTGCTGGATATTGGTTGGAAAAAGGGGCGCTGCCATGCTGGGGATGCTGGAGGAATAGCCTGCTTTTCTGTCTCTTTTGCCTGATTACAGCCAAAGATCCAGTCTCTTCGCGGGTTATCCGGCCTCGCTTCTGCCCTATTCGCCGCCCGGACGCCAGCCTTTCCCACTCCGGGTGCCGAAGAGAGCGGTCCCCACCCGGACTAGCGTTGCTCCTTCTTCCACCGCCACATTGTAATCACCGCTCATACCCATCGAGAGCTGGGGTAGAGGAGTCCGGAACTCTTCCTGCAGCCGGTCGCGCAGTTCACGGAGTGCTACGAAGAAAGGGCGGGAGTCGTCGGGCTCCGGCAGATAGGGGGCGATTGTCATCAGGCCTTCGATCTGAAGCCGGTCTAATGCCAATAATTCGTCCATTTGGGCACGTACCTGATCCGGAGAAAATCCAAACTTCGTCGCTTCCCCTGCGACATTTACCTCCAGGAGGATTCGTGGAAAGAGCCCCTCCTCCGAGGCGACCCGGTTCAGATCCTGTGCGAGTTCCAGCGTATCAACGCCATGGAACAGCTCAAAAAGTGGCAGTGCCTGGCGAATCTTGTTCTTCTGGAGATGGCCGATGAAGTGCCACCGTGCGCGCGACGCCACGAGCGGGAT
>CBINJX010001100.1:0-1584 GCA_966251085.1 uncultured Verrucomicrobiales bacterium | reverse complement strand
ACACTGACAGGTTCGAGCACATGCCAATCCGCCGGCAGCGTGCTAGCCGCAGCGATAGCAACCTCCCAATCCCGCTGCGCTGCATCTGCCTTTTCTTCGATCTGCTTTCTCTCCGTCCGGACCTTCGCAATCGCTCTATTCAGTCGCGCTATCTCCGCCTGCTGCTCCGGTGTAGGCAATTCCAACAAGGGCGCCGCGTTTCCATTACGTCCATCCAGTCCATTCTCTGGTACTGTGTTGAAGTACGCGTAGAGCTGATAATACTCGCGCTGGCTGATCGGGTCGAACTTGTGATCATGGCACTGCGCACACGCGACAGTGAGTCCCAAAAAGACTGTGCCAAAGGTATTCACCCGGTCGAAAACGTACTGCGTATGATACTCCTTCGGGTCGGCGCCGCCCTCGAAGTTGATCATGTTGTTCCGGCAGAACCCTGTGGCGATCTTCTGCTCTGTTGTTGCATTCGGCAGGAGGTCACCAGCTAGCTGCCAGAGCACGAATTCATTGTAAGGCTGGTTCTTGTTGAAGGCATCGATCACCCAGTCGCGCCACAGCCACATGTCGCGACCTGCATCGAGGTGGTAACCATGAGTATCCGCATAGCGTGAAAGGTCGAGCCAGTGCACCGCCATCTTCTCCCCGTAGCGTGGTGAGGCAAACAGGCGGTCCACGAGGCGGTCATAGGCATCCGGTGCATGATCTGCCAGAAATGCATCGACTTCGGCAGGCGTCGGTGGAAGACCGGTGAGATCGTAGGTGACCCGCCGAATCAGCGTAGTTCGGTCCGCCTCGGGAGATGGCTTCAAGCCTTCGCGGTCCAGACGCGCAAGGATGAACCGGTCGATCGACGTCCTGCACCAGCTCTCGTCACTGACCGTTGGCAGCTCCGGCCGTGCTGGCGAAATTAACGCCCAGTGTTTCTCCCATTTAGCTCCCTCGGCAATCCAGCGCTTGAGCAAAGCCTGATGCCGTTCACTGAGCTTCCTCTCACTCTTCGGCGGCGGCATCACCTCGTCACGATCATGCGAGAGGACTCGGACCATCAGCTCGCTGCCATCCGGATTGCCCGGGATGATTGCTGCGATTCCATCCCGCACCTCCGTTGCTCCTTCCCGGGTATCCAGGCGAAGACCTGCCTCCCGTGTCGCTTTGTCCGGACCATGACATGCAAAGCAGTTATCCGAGAGAATCGGGCGAATGTCCCGGTTGAACGAAATCTCTGCCGGCAGCGGTTCATGGCTATGGGCGCATGGAATCGCGGCAAGAACGGCGAGCAAAACTCCTCGAAACTTGTGTTTCATTTCTGGGGGAACCAAGAGGTAATCTGGATGGTTACAGAGCCTTAGCGGGTGTAAAGGCAAAGCACGCTGGAGCCACGGGGCGAATATGGAGTGCGATGGCGAGTTCCGCGAGGCACCGCTTCGGGAGAGTGACATCTACGCGCAGCGATGACGTGCCTTACCGCTCCCACCTCACCCGTACAAGAGTGGAGGGCAAAGCAGCGGGCCATCACCGATGGCGTGCCACAAGACCAACCGCTCACGTACGAAATTCTATCTCGCCCAGATCCGAACACTTTCTGCG
>CBINJX010001099.1:0-1593 GCA_966251085.1 uncultured Verrucomicrobiales bacterium | reverse complement strand
GGAGGCGTTGGGTGCATTCAACCGCAAGATGAGCACCTGGGCGGCACTTCACGGAATGCAACTCCCTCATTCTGAGCTTCCTGAGCGATCTCTTCAGAAAGCCTGCTGCCGTTTCTAGGACGAACCACTCTTAGCATCAGCACTAAAAAAGGCGCCTCCATGACAGAGGCGCCTTTTTATTGGTATCTTTTATCCCGGCTCAATCCTCTTCGAGGAGGTGAGCGGGGAGCAGATGCTCGATCGGCTCCTCCTTCTTCTGGAGAGCTCGGCGAAGCTTCATCAGCGCGATGTTCTGCAACTGACGGATGCGTTCACGGGTAACGCCAAACTTCTGACCGACTTCTTCGAGCGTTTTTGCTTTGCCGCCATCGAGACCGAAGCGGGAGTAGATGATCTTCTTTTCGCGCTCATCGAGCACGCTCAGAAGCTCACTTACCTCATCGCGCAGGTTCTGATCGCGCAGCTTCTCAAACGGGGTCAGCGCTTCCATATCGCCGACGATTTCACCAAACTCGGTGGAATCATCGTCGCTGATCGGCGCATCGAGCGAGGCAGGACGGATGGAAACCGTCTTCAGCTGGGAAACCTTCGAAGCCGACAGGCCAACTTCTTCAGCCAGCTCGTCGTCCGTCGGTTCACGGCCGAGTTCCTCACTCATCTGCAGCGCCACACGGCGCATCTTGGAAATCTTGTCCACCAAGTGGACGGGCAGGCGGATCGTCTTACTCTGGTTGGCCAGAGCCCGCTTTATAGACTGTTTGATCCACCAGGCTGCATAGGTGCTCAGCTTACCGCCCTTCGCCGGATCGAAGCGCTCAACCGCCTTCATGAGGCCGATATTGCCCTCGGAGATAAGGTCGAGAAGCGGAAGTCCGAGATTCGCGTAATCGTGCGCGATCTTCACCACGAGGCGAAGATTCGAGCGGATCATCTTGGCGCGGGCCTCCTTATCGCCCTTCTTGATTCGGGCTGCCAATTCGATCTCCTCTTCCGGCGTAAGCAGCGGGATCTGTCCGATCTCGCGCAGGTATATTTTGATTCCAGAATCGGAATCTTCGCCAGACTTGTAGTTCATTTTGGGTGCCTCTGTCTTTCTAAGAGCAGGTTGAGTACTGAAAAATGTTACGGTTGCGGAGCGGGGTAAGGTCGTAAGGAGGGCTGGAAAGGGGGATGGGGTGTAAGAACGATGTAATTACAATGCCTGTCAGGATTAACGTCCGGCAAGAAAATTATTATCTCCCGGGATAATTGATCAATCCTGTTAAGCAACGGTGTTGAGACAGGTTGTAGCAGGGGGTGTTCAAAAATATTTTAGTTTCTAGTGGACAGGTGCCATCCCCTTCTAATGTGGGACGGTGGATTACGTGGGACAGGGATGATGCCCACACGTTGAATATTTAAGGCCCGCTGCTCTCCCTACGCTGCTTTCCGCTCAATCCACCTTTGCCCATCTCTGGCTGCTCTCCGACTCTCGGGAATTCCGCTCCCTCACTAATTATTCTCTTCCCGCCTTCCCGCGCTCCCTGCTCGCTGATTGCCCTCAAGGAGCGGCGACACTCCTGTCGCCGTGCACATCGGCTGCACGAGGGTTCG
>CBINJX010001098.1:0-1610 GCA_966251085.1 uncultured Verrucomicrobiales bacterium | reverse complement strand
TCGACGAAGCAATTCGCAGCCTGCTCGTTGACTAACGAACAGGCGAAAGGATCTCACCAGCTTTTGGGGAGCCGCGCGTCAACCAGGCCGCAGATCACATGAAGCATGAACTTGTGAGCTTCCTGGATCCTGGCCGTGGAATCGCTCCGGACGAGCAGTTCGATCTCTGCCATTCCTTTGGCGGCGCCGCCATCCCGGCCCAGCAAAGCCAGTGTTGTCAGGCCACGCGCTTTCCCCTCCTCCAGCGCGCGCAAAATGTTTTTCGAATTGCCGCTGGTCGTGATCACCACGAGGACATCGCCCGCATGGCCAAGTCCGGCCACCTGGCGGGCTAAGACTTCGTCGTAGCCGTAATCGTTCCCGATTGCGCTCATCAGGCTCCCCCCCTGCGCTAGATTAAGTGCAGGATAGGGTCGCCGGTCAGTGGTAAATCGGCAGCCAAATTCCGCTGAAAAATCCGCCCCGTCTGCGGCGCTCCCGCCGTTGCCGCAAACAAGCAGCTTTTTCCCCGAGCATAGACATTCCACCATGGCATCTACCGCCCGGCTCATTGGGCCGGAGAGTTCCTGGAGAGATTCCAGGGTGCGGCAGCCGGCGCGAATCGAGTCCTGCAGGTGTTTGGAGATATCGGACATGATTTGATCCTTAAAGAGTTGGAAAAGCCCGGTCAGCCGATACAGGCAGCGCCCGGCGGTTGCAAGCTCAATCCGGATTCGCAATTACCTGAGCTGAGGTCCCGGAAAGAAAAATACGATTGGGGTAGCATTTTCCGCAAGATCAGGGACAGTAGATCCTCTCTGCCTGAGCCTGGAATCTGCTTGGTGTACGCCCGTGTGGGCAAGAATTCTGTATACAGAAACTGCAAAAGCTCATACTCTCTAGGTCTGTCTCTGAAGCGACTAACACATCACATGAGTGACGTTCTCACGGTAAACGGAACCCGGAAAAATTACGATAGCATCCAAGCCGCTTCTCCTGTTTCGCTCTCGGTAATTTTTCCGGCATTTAACGAAGAGGCTAACATTCGCCACACTGTCGAAGCCGCCAGGCTGGTGCTGCCAAAGCTGACCGGCACCTACGAGATCATCCTGGTAAACGATGGCAGCCGCGACGCCACCACGCCGATCTGCGACGAGCTCGCGGAACAGTATCCGGAAGTGATCGCCATCCATCACACCGACAACCGTGGCTATGGCGCCGCCCTCAAGAGCGGCATTCTCGCAGCCCGCTACGAATACATTTTCTTTACCGATTCCGATGGCCAGTTCGATCTACAGGAACTGGAACATCTGATCGGTTATGCCGCTCACTACGAAATCGTGACCGGCTATCGGGCCAAGCGCCAGGATCCGCCGCATCGGCTGATCAATGCCTGGGGTTGGAGGACACTCGTGCGCATGCTCCTTGGGGTGAAAGTTCGGGATATCGATTGTGCCTTTAAGATTTTTCAGCGCTCGGTTTTCGATCGCGTTCAGATCCGCTCAGTGGGCGCGATGGTGAATACCGAGATTCTTGCCCAGGCCAACAGCTTCGGAATGCGCATCCACGAGATCAAGGTGAGCCATTATCCTCGCCGTGCCGGTAAACCATCCGGCGCAAACCTGAAAGTG
>CBINJX010001097.1:0-1617 GCA_966251085.1 uncultured Verrucomicrobiales bacterium | reverse complement strand
CATGAGCCAGGGCATCCGCCTTGAGCCGTTCCTCTTTGGGAAGCTCAAGATCGGGTGCTGAGGGATGCGACGATGCATAAGCATCGGCCAATTCCGGGGCGGGTGGTTGCTGGGGAGAGCCCTTGGAAACAGAAGCCGCAGATGCTGGCTTGCGGCCTGCACCTGCGGCTGATCTGGAAACTTTGGATTTGGGCGGCGCTGCAAAGAGCGTCGCCGAGAGAGCGAGAAGGCCTGCGGAGAGTAACCATCCGCGCTGCCACGGAATGTGCCTGACAGCTCGGGAAGACTTCATCCGCGCAGTGTAGCGCCTAGCTCTTATAGCGCAAACGCTTCTTGTGGCGGTTTTCTTTCATCCGCTTCCTGCGTTTGTGCTTCGCGATTTTCGCTTTCCGGCGCTTTTTGAGTGAACCCATGAGTGATAGTAAAGAAGTCTAGTGCGAGAACGAGTGGGGTGGAGAGGGGAGCACAAAACGCAGAGTGCCGCAAAGGGAAATTTACGGTTTCCTCGCGTTTTTTTACCGAAACTACGGTTCTTTGGCTCGTTTTGGGCCGCTTTACCTCCCTGATGTTCTGAAATTCGGTGTCAGTACACCACCTTGTTCAGTGGATACTCGATGATTCCTTCAGCCCCGAGAGCTTTGAGTTCGGGTATGATTTCGCGGACGATTTTTTCATCGATGATCGTCTCCACTGCCACCCATCCCGCGAGGGTGAGGTGTGCCACAGTCGGGTTCTTGAGAGCAGGGAGCGCTTTCAGGAGGCCTTCCAGACGATCCTCCGGGAGGTTCATCTTCAGGCCGACCTTGTCACGGGCGGCATAGGCACCCTGGAGAAGCAGGATGAGTTTATCAATCTTGCTCTTCTTCCACGGGTCTTCGATCGCCTGCTTGTTGGCGATGAACTGCGGGGAAGATTCCATGATCGTCTCGAGAATACGCAACTTGTTGGCGCGCAGGGAGGATCCGGTCTCGGTGACGTCCACGATTGCATCCACCAGATCCGGAACCTTCACCTCGGTGGCTCCCCAGGAGAATTCCACTTCCGCTTCCACCCCGTGCTGGGCGAGGTAACGGCGGGTCATTTCCACGGCTTCAGTAGCGATGACTTTGCCCTGGAGGTCTTTCACCGTGCGAATGGGGGAGTCTTCAGGTACAGCAATCACCCAGCGGGTCGGCTGTGCACTCGCCTTGGAGAAGGTCATCTCGGCGAGACGGGCGACATCGGATGCATTGTTTTCCACCCAGTCTTTGCCTGTGAGGCCACAATCCAGAAAACCATGCTCCACGTACCGGCTAATCTCCTGGGCGCGAAGAATCCGGATCAACAGCTCCGGATCATCCACCTGCGGTTTGTAGGAACGGCTGGCACCCGAGATATTAAACCCGGCTTTGGCGAAAAGAGCGAAGGTCGGCTCCTGAAGGCTGCCCGACGGCAGGCCGATTCGGAGGACACGGTTGGAAGTATCCATGAAAAGAAAAAGGCCGCCGTTTCTAGGCGCTCGCTCCGGAGTGGCAAAGCGCAAAGTGTGATCCTGAAAAAAGGCGGTCGAGAGTGACCAGGAGGGAGGGCGCGTGAAGGTGGGGGAGAAAGTACTCAGTGCTCAGTGCTCAGAAGTCA
>CBINJX010001096.1:0-1641 GCA_966251085.1 uncultured Verrucomicrobiales bacterium | reverse complement strand
TTGGCGAGAAGGAGATGTCCGTTGTAGTGAAAGTCACCGATCAGGGGGACGCTCACGCCCATGTCGGCGAGCCGCGATGAGATCTCTGGAACGGCAGATGCCGCCTCTTCGTTGTTGACAGTGATGCGCACGAGCTGCGAGCCGGCTGCAGCGAGAGCTGCGACCTGCGCAGCAGTAGCGCCGGCATCAGCAGTGTCCGTGTTCGTCATCGACTGAACGACGATGGGATGTACTGAGCCGACAGGAACTCCGCCGACTGAGGCGGAAACGGTTTTTCTGCGTGGGTTGAAAGTCACTTCGTTATCTTTGGCTGCCTAGATAAAGCTAATTCCGGAGAGATTCCAATGACTGATACACCTCCACCAACCAAGCCTTCCTGGAAGCGCCGTCATTGGAGGAAGATTACCGGTGCGCTGGTTGTTCTCATTCCGGTGTTGATCTTCGGACTGTGGGACGGAATCACATTGGGCTATGCGTACTCGAAAGGTGAGCGCGCTGGATACACGCAGAAGATCTCAAAGCGTGGCTGGATCTGTAAGACATGGGAAGGAGAGCTCGCCCAGGCGAATCTTCCGGGCTCGATGCCGCAGATTTTCAAGTTCAGCGTTCGTAACGATTCGATCGCGCATCTGATTCAGGAGAGTCTTGGAAAGCGGGTATCGCTGACGTATGAGGAGCACCGCGGCGTGCCAACGCGGTGTTTTGGAGAAACCGACTATTACATCACAAATATTCGCAAACTTGAACCTTGAACATTTTTCTATTGACCGTATTTCCTGACCGTTGTATGGTTTTGCCCGAGTAACCCGGCCTTGGGAGCCCAGTCAGGGATCCTCGAGTGCTTCATCCGGCCAAGCCCACAGTGGGCTCAGCCACAGTTGCCCCGGAGACGGTGAATTCCGGATTCGGGATTTTTTACCAGGAGCAGGAATGCGTACGACCGGCAAGGTTAAATGGTTCAACGATGCGAAGGGCTTTGGCTTCATCACCCCTGACAACGGACAGAAGGACTGCTTCGTGCATTACAGCGCGATCTCCGGAAACGGATTCAAGTCTCTCGCCGAAGGTGATACGGTGGAGTTCGACATCGTCGAAGGACAGAAAGGTCCAGCGGCGGAGAACGTTTCGAAGACCAGCTAAGGCGCGGGTACAATCGAATTGACGAAGAGGGTGCCGGAAGGCACCCTCTTTCGTTTTCTAGCTCTTGCGGCGAGGCCTTCCTCGCTGCGGCGAAGGCGCAATCTCGACGGCGTGGGCCAGACGCTCCATGAGGTCTCCTTCGACCTGCCGAACATCGATCGAAACGCTCAATCCCTCCCCGGCGTCGATCTGAGCCCGATCACCGCCCTGCTGCAGAAGTTCACTCGCCAGGCGAAGAGCGGACGGCATTGTTGCTCCCAAGGCTCTAACGAGCCTCACAGCGATCTCGAGGGTAAGCACCGACTTTGGTGTCAGCCTCCGGGGAACTCCTTGCCGCTTGCGAACGACTCCATCGACAGCGTTCTGTGAGAGAACGTTGTCGAGCCATTTTTCCGGCATTCGGAGCGTAACTGCTGCAGTAGCAACTGTATAGGCGCGCATTGAGTAATTATCCTAATCCAAAAGGATAATAAAAGCCACCCAATCCGTACAAATAAGGTG
>CBINJX010001095.1:0-1648 GCA_966251085.1 uncultured Verrucomicrobiales bacterium | reverse complement strand
GACGCGCGGACAAAATTGAAGCGGCTGTACCCGCAGATAAAGAGTGGATGACGCAGTAGGTTAGGCCACAAAGAGGCACAGAAGACACAGAAAGAGGCAACTCGACAGTCGCCTCTTTTTTGCCTTTTACGCCGAGCACAGGAAAACTCCGGATCCGCTCTCGCGTATCCCTCAACACTCAGCCCTCACCCCTCAATCGCCTCAGAACTGCTTCCGCATGTTGCTCGGAAGAATGTTCAGCTCGTTGCGGTACTTCGCCACGGTGCGGCGGGCGATCGGGATTCCGCGCTTGGAAAGGATCTCGACGATCTCCTTATCGCTGAGCGGATTCTTTTGGTCCTCGTTCTTTACGAGTTCGGCGATCGCGCCTTTCACGCTGGTATTCGACATCGATTCACCCGCGGCAGTCTGGTAGCCAGGGGTGAAGAAGTACTTCATCTCGAAGACCCCGTGCGGCGTGGACATGTACTTGCCGGAGATTGCACGGCTCACGGTAGTCTCGTGAACTCCAACGGCATCCGCAATCTGCACCATCGTCATTGGCCGCAAAGCGCTTGGTCCGAGTTCCAGGAAATCCTTTTGCCGCAGCACGATCTCGTGGGCGATGTTCGAGATGGTCTGCTGGCGCTGATGGATGCTCTTGATCAGGAATTTTCCGCTCCGGATCTTGTCGCGGATGTACTCGCGGACCTCCGTTCCGTTCGAGTCTTTCGCCATCAGATCCTTGTAAGTGTTTGAGATCCGCAGATGCGGGATCTGGTCTCCGTTCAGCGAAATCAACCAGTCGTCGCCGATCCGCTCCACAGTCACGTCCGGGAGCACATAGTTGTTCGGATCGGGCGTGAAAATCTGGCCCGGCTTTGGATCGAGTGTGGCAATGAAATTCGCGGCCCGCTGAATCTGCTCCACGGTAGTACCGAGGCGACGAGCAATTTCAGGGAAACGCCGCTTGCCCAGGTCTTCGAGGAAACGATCGACGATCCGGTACTCCAGCGTTCCCTCTTTTCCGAGACGGCGGAGCTGGATCAGGAGACAATCGCGCAAGTCACGAGCACCGACGCCGATCGGATGAAAAGTCTGCACCACCTCGAGCACCCGCTGGATATCCTCTATCTCCATGCCCGTATTCATCGCGATCTCTTCCGGCATGCTCTGAAGGAAACCGCGGTCATCGATGTTACCAATGATCAACTCAGCCAGTTTCCGGTCTTCCGGACCGAGATCGCTGCTCGACACCTGCTCCACCAGATGCTGCTGGAGGGTCTCCTCTTTCACCAGTGAATCGAAAAAGAACTGCCGGCGCTCTTCTTCCTCCGAGGAACGGCCAGAATAGCCGGAGTTCTGCGCCATGTAATCGCGCCACTCTTCATCCAGCTTGGCCAGACGCTCGAACTCCTCCTGAAACTCTTCGTGCTCGCGCTGCTTGTCCTCGATCGTCGGCTCGGAATGCTCCTCCTCCAGCGTAGGATTGGTCTGAATTTCCTGCTGGATGAGATTACGAAGCTCCAGCATCGGCGCCTGCAAGATCTGCAGACTTTGCTGAAGTTGCGGGGCGAGGACCTGTTGCTGCGAAAGAGTTTGGGTCTGGGCGAGTCCGGCCATAGCCACATGTTAGAAAGCCGCCCACCCTTACGCAAGCAGTATTCGC
>CBINJX010001094.1:0-1649 GCA_966251085.1 uncultured Verrucomicrobiales bacterium | reverse complement strand
TTGCCGCCCTTGAAGATCCAAGCTCGGCGCGACGTCCCACTCCACTCCTTCCATGTTGCGTAAGGATGGATGGAAGGCAAAAAGCGCCGGATCTCCTGATCGGAGAGGACCGCACGATCAAATCTGGAAGCTTTGACACGGGTCGCCCTCTCCTCCTCAAAGCGCACCTTGAACTCCCACCCGTCTTTTCGGAATAAAGCAATCTCGCCATCGTCGGACGCCTGTTCCTCGTAGCGGCCATCGCGGAGAGGCTTACCCAGTTTATGGATGAGACGTTCACGCGTCTCCAGTAATAACGACTGCGGCTCTGCCGAGAACGCAGGAACGAGGCTGCAAAAGAGAAAGCTTAGAACTGCTCCTTGGATATTCATACTCGGAACCAGCGGGGAAGACGAGTCGTTTAACGATTGGGAACTTTCCGACAGGCAAGCGGGCGCGATGAATGCCGGGACAGCGGGGTGGAAGCATTCATCGTGACAGCGCAGACGGTTCGGTAGAGTGACGGGGGTAAATTTTTCCGGTGAACGGAGAAAGTGAGCCGTCAAAACGAACCTTCAGCGCCCCACCCGGCGAACACGTAGAGGAAGCATACAAAGAGGTTAAGAGGGACGGAAAGGGCGAGTAGAATCGCGTAGCTTACGTTTAACCCCCACTCAAAAGGCCCCTCCTGATTAGGACCCGCAGGAGACTGCCGCTTGCGCAAAGCGAGCCAGGAGGCGAAGAGAACCGGAGCTAAAAAGAATACGAGAATGGTTGCGGTAAACACCTTGGGAGGATCGATCTGAAAACCGAAAAGGTCGAAGTAGTCAGACCACTGACTGGTCAATGTGTTGAAACGGCCATGGTAATAGGGCAGGAGCAACAATCCCGTGATCCCGCCCAAGAAAAACGAGACTGAGAGAATCGCGAGCGGGTTCGCAATCAGCCTACGGAATGTAAGGACCTCTTCTGAAGTGCTCATACTTACCCTAGCAGTTCAGAGCTTTGCAACCGACAAGCAGGCGCGACGGATGCCTCGGAAGAGGTGGTGCGCCGCATCCGTCGTGACGGTGTAGGCGGCTCGCAGGAGTGACATAGTTAGTCAGCCTCAGCGGCAGAGATCGTCACAAGGTGTAGCTCGCCTTCTCGAAACTCGTAATGCATTCGCCTAGCGGGATATTCGAGTCTGATCCACTCTCCCTGTGGAGGCAAATTGGCAGGACGATTTCCTTTCTTGAACGGAAGGTTGCGCTGTTGAGCATGTTCCTCAGCTTCAGCCAACGAATCAAATAACAAAAGGCCCTCCAAAAACTCAGCGGACGCTGGTTGATTGTCATCACTCGCCCTCAGGTACACGAAGATTGTATCGAGATTCTGGAGTTCGTTGAATCGGAGCGTCAATCCGTACTCCTTTCCTTCAGCCCAGTACACATCCGGCATGTTTTCGTGTGACCGGTCAAAGTCATAGATGACTCGAACGTCCATGTAGTCGAGAAGCTCGACTACGTCATCGTCTTTGAGCTGCTTACCGAGGAGAAGGCGAATATCCATTCGTGTGGATGCTCACGCGCCTAACGACCAAAAGGTGAGCGACACGCTGGAGCGGCGCAGCGCCTGCGGAAAGGCCGAGGGGAAAGGTGATGGAGCAGGCGCTGTGACGCGGAGGCGTG
>CBINJX010001093.1:0-1650 GCA_966251085.1 uncultured Verrucomicrobiales bacterium | reverse complement strand
CGGCGGGATTCGAACCCACGACCTCTTGAACCCCATTCAAGCGTTCTACCAAGCTGAACTACGACCCGAACTGTGAGGGCGGGAATCTTCCCTCTCAAAGACGTCTTGGCAAGCGTGATTTCTCCATTTTCAAACAAACCTCACCGACTTTAAGGTCCATACATGACTTTTCCGTCCAAAAAGGTCGCCGTTGTCGGCGCCAGTGGATACTCCGGCGAGGAACTTGTTCGTCTGTTGATCAGGCATCCTCACGCTGAATTGGTTGCGCTCACGTCCCGGCAGCAGGCCGGGCAGCCGCTTTCCTCGGTTTACCCGCGCTTTGCAGGGCAGCGTTATGCCGATCTCGCTTTTGTCGATACGGATGTGTCCGCGATCGTGGCGACGGGGGCGGAGATCGTGTTTCTCGCGCTGCCTCACGGTGTTGCCACCGAATTTGCTCGTCCGCTACTGGAGGCAGGGCTGCGGGTGATCGATCTGAGTGCCGATTTCCGGATCAAGGATGTCGCCGTGTACGAGGAGTTCTATGGAGAGAAACACCACGCGCCTGAGCTGGCGGCGCGTAGCGTGTATGGACTCCCAGAAGTTTACCGCGACCAGATCAAGGGGGCGCAGCTCGTTGCCTGCCCTGGGTGTTACCCCACGAGTATTCTCATTCCACTGGTGCCTCTGCTGGAAGACGATCTGCTGGAGCCCTCCAGTATCGTTGTGTCCAGCATGAGCGGGGTAAGTGGCGCAGGGCGGAACGCGAAAGTCGATTACCTGTTTGCGGAGTGCAATGAGAGTCTGCGCGCCTACGGCATCCCAAAACACCGGCACCTCGCAGAGGTTGAGCAGGAGTTGACGAATGCGGCTGGCGAACGGGTGGTAATCAGCTTCACTCCCCACCTCGTGCCGGTCACACGGGGCATCCATACGACGATTTACAGCACGCTCCGTCAGGGCGTGAACCCGGTGAGTGTCGGGGAGAGCCTGCACGCAACTTACGACGAGGAGCCGTTTGTTCGAGTGCTGAAGGGCGGTCTCCTGCCGGATACAAAGTACGTCACTAGCACCAACTTTGTGGATGTCGCCTGGCGGCATGACCCGCGTACGGGACGGATCGTTCTAACCAGCGCTGAGGACAATCTGACCAAGGGGGCGGCAGGGCAGGCGGTCCAATGCCTGAACGTCATGTGCGATTGGCCGGAGACGACCGGACTGCTCTGACCGGATCAGTTCAACGGGCGGGAGGACGCATTTTTCGAAGATTCGGGCTCGTGATCGCCCGAGCATTGCGTTTTTCTTTGCCGCCCTCCCAGCAACCCTACACCCGACCCCACGCTTCATGTCTGCTCATCACGAAATCCCCGGCGGCGTCACCGCACCTGCCGGCTTTCTTGCCGGTAGCGCCTTCTGCGGCATCCAGGCTACCAATACCAGCCGTCCAGACATCGCTCTGATTTACTCCCCGCAGCCGACCGTGGTTGCGGCGACTTTCACTACCAATAAGGTGAAGGCCGCTCCCGTGCGTGTCTCGCATCAGCATCTTCGCTCGCCGGACGTGCGTGCGATCGTGGCAAACTCGGGAAATGCAAACGCGTGTACGGGCGTGGCAGGGATCGAGAATGCCAAGCGGATGACCAAAGCCGCAGCAGCTGCACTTGGGCTGAA
>CBINJX010001092.1:0-1666 GCA_966251085.1 uncultured Verrucomicrobiales bacterium | reverse complement strand
AGAACTGGCGAACGTGGTAGCCGATCACATCCTTCGTGCGCTGGACTCTTCAGAGCCGGGAAGTCTCGGTGAGGTGATTCGGGGCATCATGCTGGCGAGCGAGGTGGACGCACGAGCAGAGACCGCAATCCGACTGATTGCTGAAATCATCTCTCGACCTGATCCGTATTTCACTGCGGACTGCATCGCATACGCGAGCGGGCTTCATTGCATTCAAGGCGGAGTGACAGAAACCGCCATCGCTGAGAGGCACGGAGTGACCCGGCAGGCAGTATCTCGACGGGTAACATGGATGGCGGAGGAGTTCGGGCTACATCCTTCCAGGGGGATGCGGTCGCTGGAAGCGCAGGAGATTTACTCAGAGCGCGCACATCGCATTCACGGCACCGAGCAGCCCGAGGGTCGAGTTCGCAATGGGCTTGGGCCGAATATTGTTTCTTCTATTGCCAGCATCAACCGATGGGGGCGGCGCCGCCTTTATGACGACCCAATGACCGACCGATGCAAGGACCAGGCGCGGAAGCTATTCACTGAGCTGCGGGAGACTTGCGACTACGTTCTTTCAAAGGTGAGTGAAGCGGCGCCAATCCCGCACGGCCCAGAGGAAGAGTGATAGGATGCTGCCGCCGTGGATGGCCTCGCGGGCAGCGCGCGAGTATGTACGACAGCCCGAAGGCCCGCCCAACGCTCTCACGGCTCACTCACCGAATCGACGTAGCCGACGGTGTGCCGACAGCCTATCCGCACGCTCCTGACTCGCTCAAGCCGATCTGCGGAACCGGACATCGTTTTGACACAATGTCCGGTGTGAGATGGCCTCACCCGAAAATGTCACCCAGAAGCAGCTTGCTCAGATCCTCGGCTATGACGAGCGGCAGATTCGGCGATGGCAGAAGCACCCTGAAGCGCCTCCCAAAACTAACGGAGGGTATGATGTCGCTGCATGGAAGACCTTCGCCGCAGCACACGGCCGAAAGAGCCCGAGTGAACGCAAGGCAGACCTAGAGGCGGAAAAGCTCGAGATCCACAACGAGCGCCAAAGGTTCAAGCACGAGTGCGAGCAGGGAGCGTGGACACCGAACACGGTGATCGAGCCGGCGCTGATGCAGTTCTCGCAAGCGCTTCTCTCCCACCTTGAGAACCTGCTGGAGCGCCGACTACCGGTTGCTTGGGCGAATAAGACTGCCGCGGAGCTGAAGGAGTTGGGCCGCCAGGAGTTCGACACGTTTACACGGCGGATTCAGACCGGCTGCGAGCAGATCAAGGCGCAGTTTCCCGTGCCAACCGAGGAAGAGGAGCCCGCTTGAATCCAGAGCGAGAGGCACACAAGCGGCTGATTGGCGTTCTCGCGCAGCCGTGGCAACCAAAGGACCGGAGACCGATTTACGAGATCCTCGCGGACGATCTCGTTCTTGGGCCGGAGTCACCTTACCCGGGGCCTTTCGACATCACTAACAGCGGATGGATCAAGGAACCGCTCGACGCATTGGCGCATGATGCCGTCCGCCGTGTCTCGGTATCCGGAGCGGCTCAGCTGGCAAAGACGCTCCTCGGGCTGATCTTCGTAATCTTCTGCATCAAGAAGCGCCCGGGCGTCACCACATGGAACGCTCAAACCGATGATGCCGTCCGGAAGCTGGCGGAAGATAAAGCATGGCCCCAGTTC
>CBINJX010001091.1:0-1674 GCA_966251085.1 uncultured Verrucomicrobiales bacterium | reverse complement strand
TAAGAGGCGAGAATGTCCCGGACTTTCTGCCCGATGGCAGGATCCTGGGTGCTGATCTCTGAACCAAGGCTGAAGAGCGGGCAGCCGAGGACTGATCCACACTGGCAATGCATCGCGGTCTGGCTTGCAGTCACGTGGTCGAAATAATTCGTCAGCCTCTCCAGAGGTGGAGTCGCTGCAGAGAAAATCCGGTCCATCGTAGGCCGCTTGGATTCCCAATCTGCTTCGAGTGCCTCGATCGCAAGTTCGGACTTCGAGTCAAAGAAATGGTAAAAGCTGCCTTTCTGTACCCCAGCTTTCTGGCAGATGGCATCCACGGAAGTCGCGCCGTAACTCTGGCCCCAGATGAGATCCAGAGCCGCGGACATCAGGCGTTCTTTGGCATCGCTCTTCCGTGGCATGAGAGCACTATCCGCGTTGTTTACTGTTTCGTCAAGTATCTTGGCCTTTCTTCACAAGAGGCTGGGATTCCTCTTTCGGTCCTGCGAGGAGAGTTTACGTTCGCTCTTCCATGTTTCCCGGCGAAAGAGTCCTGGTCGCACGACATTCCCCATACAACAAGATCCTGCTCACGGAGGATCAGGCTGGTCTGCGTACACTCCGCTTTGGGGACGAGGGAGTGGCCTGCCAGAGCGTGGTGAAACTCGGCGATCCCGATCACCTCGAGTTGCCTTACGCCAATGTGCTGCCGGTTTGTCTGGCGTTCATGCCGCAGCCGCGTCGCGCGTTGATCATTGGCCTTGGCGGAGGAACGATCCCGTCCTTCTTTCATCGGCGACTGCCGGAAATGGAAATCGATGTCGTAGAGATCGACGAAGTGGTCGTTGAAGTGGCGAAGGCGTACTGCGGTTTTTCCGAGGATGAGAAGTTGCGGGTGCATGTGGATGATGGCCGCGACTTCATCGAGAAATGCAGTCACCGCTACGATCTGATCATTCTGGACAGCTTCGATGCCAAATCTATTCCCGAGCACCTGGCGACCGCCGAATTCCTTCAATCGGTCCGCGCCGCGCTGAGCCCCGACGGGATTGTCGTCTCGAATGTCTGGGGCCGTACAGTGAACCGTCAATACGATCACATGCTGCTGACCTATCGGGATGTTTTCGAGGAAGTCTATATCTGTGATGTCCCCGCGCCGGGGACCAAGATCTTCATCTCCCTCCCTTGCAAACAGGCGGCAATGACCCGCGAGGAACTGCTCCGCCGAGCCAGCGCAGTCTCACGCCAGCGTGGTTTCCGCTATGATATCGGAGCTGTCATTTCCGGTTTCCGGAATTCAGAAGAGGAGCGCGTACGTGGAGGCGAGATCCTGAGAGATTAATCAATGTAGGGTAGACTTTCAGTCTGCCGGATGTGCTCCCGCTGAAACGAGCGACATCAAAGTGGGGCGGACTTGTAGTCCGCTCAGCGAAAGTTAGGCAGTTCTGGCGGGTGACCGACGGGCGTCAGAGTAGGGTAGGCTTCCAGCCTGCCAGTGATGCTCCCAGCAACACGGGAGACCACTGACCTCCCTCAGAGGTGAATATGCAACCCGTGTATATAAGAAGAGCGCGTGTGCTCTGGGAGCGGTATTCTCCAGGCTCGCAGTGATGAATGGCTTGGGAGCGTTCTCGCGGGGTGGCGTCCACCTCGCGCAGGCTGGAAGCCCACGCCACTCTGCGCCGCTCTTCTTCG
>CBINJX010001090.1:0-1698 GCA_966251085.1 uncultured Verrucomicrobiales bacterium | reverse complement strand
CCAGCAGCTCGGTATAAGCACGCATGAAGGGCGTGGTCATCGTGAGCTGCGCGCGGTCGGGCAGGAGCGAGTCGCCGCCCTTGGTGCGGAAGGTCTTGACGATACTAAACATAGGGAGAAGGCGGAGCCGTACCAGATCCACAGCGCTCTCGCGGCAGTATTCGACCTGGTGAACCACTGCAACCAGTTCATCGATGTAGAAAAACCGTGGGCTTTGGCAAAGAACCCGGATGAGGCACAACGTCTTGATGCCGTACTTTATCATCTCGCGGATAGCCTCCGGATCATCGCCATCCTGATCTCGCCCGTTCTGCCAGAAGCGGCTCAAAGAATCTTCCAGCAGCTGAACGTCCAGAGCGAGTTCCATTTGGACGACGCAAAATGGGGCGGTCTTCCCGATGGGCATCAGCTAGGCAAGGGAACTCCGCTCTTCCCTCGCATTGAAGTGCCCCCGGCCGCGCAGTAACGCGGGTCGCGCATGCGAAAAACAGACACATGCGCATTCCTGGATCGGCCGGGATGCGCACGTGTTATCCTATGTCCCTGATCGATTCTTAATGGCTAATGCTGAAACTGGTCCACGGGAACCCAGCGACCATTGACGAATACGAAATCCGGCGAAGCCACGTTGTCGATGCACACAGGCCAGTCCTGCCCGTTGCGATCGCGTACCACGACTACGAAACCGTCCAGCCGCATGACTTCCACCTCATCGCCTTCCGTGAGGCCGGCGGGTAGCGTGCGAAGCTTGCGGTGACGCACACGGACACGCATTCCAGGGTAGAGAGTTGGGAAGCGGTCGGAATGTGACATTTGCAAGGAAATCGATCCGCCAATGCCGGGCGGACCCGTAGGTGGATTCCTGCCGCCCCCGTAGGGTGAAAGCCTGAGAGGGGGAGAGTAAGTAATCAGTGAGTCAGTAATCAGTCGTCAGTGCGGCGACTGACCACTAACTCGCTGGCCGCTGATTACTGATTACTCCCGCTTCGAGCCGTTCCCTCCCAGAACGGCCGATAACTCTCCACATCGCGCTCGAGGCGCTCCTTGAGCACCGTGAGCGGATCCGGTACGTCGCGGGTTGAGCTGAGGGCCACGCATAGCTTCACCAATCCCTCGACATCGACCAGGGAAACGTATTCCGCTGCAATCTCGGTATTTTCGCCGCAATTGTGGTAGTTGCCCAGTGCGACACACAGCCCCGCAGTACGGTAGCCGTAGAGTTGGTAAGCGGTTGCCTCACACGTGCCGCCGGACATGAGGAGACGCTGATGCGGGATTCCGGCCTGTTTGGCGATATGGGTCAGCTGCGCCGTTGCGAGGGAATCGAAGATACTCGTGCGATCGCCGACGCGGATGATCGGTCCCGCTCCCAAAACAGCCGGTCCACCCTTGAGACTACTCGTTTCCAGTGAGACGACCGTCACATCGCGCGGCAACACCTCCGCTCTCGCCAACTGGATTGCCCCGACAAACCCCACTTCCTCAGCCCGGGTGAACAGCCCGTAAACGGCACATTCTGCTCCACTGGCTTCCAGTTCACGGAAAGTCTGCACTATGGCGGTACACCCGATCAGGTCATCGCAGGCGCGTGAGTAGAGCAATCCTTCCTTCAGTTCGAAGGCAGGCAGATCCCACATCGAGAAGGCGCCGAAATCGCGCGTCGGCGGATTCTTCTTTCGATAATCTTCCGGCACCCCG
>CBINJX010001089.1:0-1707 GCA_966251085.1 uncultured Verrucomicrobiales bacterium | reverse complement strand
AGAAAGTTCCTCCAGCCGGTACTTCCCGGCTCCTTTCAACCGCCAAAGGCGCCTTCTCAGTCACTCAACCCTCAGCCAACAACCCTCAACCCTCCCCAGTGGCGCTACTGTGAAATTCATATCAATCTCGTAAGACTTCCCTCTTTTTCTGCGAGACCGACTCACCTAGAGTGCCCCGCCATGCCGCTCGATCTCAAGGAACTCGTCAGCAAGCGTCTGGGTGAGAATTATGCTCTTCATGAGCAGCACCTCAACTCCACCTTGGTTGCAGTGCAGCGGATCATCGGGTTCGATCAGGTTTATGAGCGGGCGGAGGGCCCGTACCTTTACGACAGGGAAGGGTGTGCCTATCTCGACTTTTTAAGCGGTTACAGTGTCTTCAACATCGGGCGCAATCATCCGGTGGTGCAGAAAGCGATCCGCGATGTGCTCGATCTGGACCTGCCGAATATGGTCCAGATGGATTGCTCCCTGCTGAGTGGGCTCATGGCCGAGGCGCTGCTGAAGAAGGTGCCATCACATCTGAACGCCGTTTTTTTCTGTAACTCGGGCGCTGAATCCATCGAAGGAGCGATCAAGTTTGCACGGGCGGCCACGGGGCGAACCGGACTGCTCTCCTTTGAAGGAGCGTTCCATGGACTGACCCACGGCGCTCTGTCGGTAATGGGAAATTCCCACTTTCTGGAAGGGTTTGGGCCGATGCTCGAGGGCGTGTCACGGATTCGGTTGGGAGATATCGCCGCCTTGGAGGCTCGGCTCGCGAAGAAGGATGTCGCCGCGCTGATTTTCGAGCCTATCCAAGGCAAGGGAGTGCATTTCCCTCAGGACGATTTCTATCTGCGTGCCCAGGAACTCTGCCGCCGATACGGGACCCTGCTCATCTGCGATGAAGTTCAGGCTGGGCTCGGCCGGACGGGCCGCTGGTGGGGCTTTGAACATTTCGGGATCGAGCCCGACATCATCACTGTGGCCAAAGCATTGAGTGGGGGGTACGTACCTTGCGGCGCGATTGTCACGAGGAGGGCAATTTACCAGAAGGTTTTCTCCCGGCTCGACCGATGTGTGGTGCATTCATCGACTTTCGGGCGGAACAATCTTGCGATGGCCTGCGGGCTCGCCACGCTACAGGTGCTCGACGATGAAAACCTCGTAGAGCGTGCTCGTGCAACGGGGGAGGAGTTGATGCGCCGCATTCGCGAGCTGCAAGCGAAGCATTCGTTGATCAAGGAAGTCCGCGGCATGGGGTTGATGATCGCGGTGGAGTTTGCCGAGCCGCGGGAACTCGCGCTGCGAATGGGATGGAAGCTTCTCCATCGGGTGGAGCCGGAGCTGTTTGGCCAGATGCTTGTGACAACGCTCTTCTCCAAACATCGCATTCTCGCCCAGGTGGCCGGACATGGGATGGACGTGATCAAAATCACTCCCCCGCTCACGATTGGTGAGCCGGAGATCGAGCGCTTTGTCACCGCTCTAGATACTGTATTGGACGAGTGCCGCACCTTCCCGGGACCTCTATGGGACCTCGGCGCAAATTTCATGAAGCACTCGCTCAAGCGTTCCAGTGTGACCCCGGCTCCCGTGGCCTGATCGAACGCGTGCACCCTCTCCCTTCCGGTGTTCACATGAGACAGGCTCGGCGGGAAAACTAAAGACGGTCTTTCAGCAACGAACACGAACAAGAGCGGTGATGAGTCCAGGGAAGTAAAG
>CBINJX010001088.1:0-1722 GCA_966251085.1 uncultured Verrucomicrobiales bacterium | reverse complement strand
CCCGTCCACCTGTCGGAACTCGACGCCTCCATTGGCGTTGAACGAGAGCTTCGCAGTAGGCGCGTAGAGCACGCGCAGGTTTGCCTGCTCGTACACTTGCGTGGGACCACCTTCCGATTTCGCATACCCGAGTCCGAAACCGAGGCCGAGCGTTGTTTGACCGGTGATCTTATAGTCGATGTAGTTCCGATTGACGAGATCGAGAGTATCGAAGAACTCGTCATAATCGGTGTAGTCGCCCGCAAAGCCGATTTCCACGGAAGTCTTGCCACTCACGTGGTAAGTTGCACGCATCTCCGCTGCATAGATCCGCCGATCGATTCGCTCCCCCACCCGCTCGCCCGGTTGCTCGGAGTCGCTGCCACTTGCCCCGGAGAACGATCTGAACTCCAGGTTTGCCTCCATCTGCCAGCGCTCGGTGATCCGTGTGGTGCGGAACGACACAGCATGTTCGACGGCGTTCTCATCGGAGTGCTCGGCAAAGAAGTGGAGCCGGGGGCTGTAGAGGAGCGATAGGACGTTCCGGGCCGGATCGCCGTACTCGACACCGAGCGACGGTGCCAGGGTAAAGATAAAGTCGCTGTTTTCGTTATCCTCTTCGAGGTAAATATTATCGTCGTAGATGGCGGAAACGGTCAGCCCCAGAAGGAGCCGCCAGCGGCGTGGAATTTCCGCCGTGCTCGCCACCTGTTTATCGTCAACTCCGCCGGCTATGACACTCTCCGCCTGTAATGGAGTTCCTCCCGCGACCGGCTCCACCGGAGCCGCCACCGTCACAGGCTCGATCATACGCGCCTCTACCGGCGCCACTGCAGCCGAAGGCGGCACTTCAGCGAGATGCTGAGCAGCGCCGGTGCTGACCTGCACCATCAGGGCCACACTGGTACCGAGAATGAAACGTGTTCGATCCATCAGTTTGAAAATCATTCCTGTGATTCCAGTGCGTTTTATTGCTCTGGAGAGACAACGTTCCCTCCCACATTGGAGGGGTTCATGGTGCCGTTGATTGCCGAGCCCCCCACGGTGCCGGGCGAAGACAGAGCCTCGGCAACTGCCTTGAGAATGAGATCCGCCAAACCGGGCGGCACCATCCCGAGGGAAAGTCGCGTCAATGCGGCACGCTGGTCAGGCGCCAGGGACACGGCCTTGGCGACAATGGAAGGCACGAGCTCTTCCATCCCGGCTGCCGCGGCTACCCGGATGGCGATTTCTGTGATATCGAGAATCCGGTCGGGAGCGGCGCGGTGCGCGACTTCCATCAGTCCGAGCACCGCTCTGGGCACTGTAGCCACCGCTTTTTCGAAAAGTTGCAGAACCCGGTCGGAGTTTTTCTCCACGCCCTCCAGCGCTGCGGCGTACACTGCGGATGCGTAGCGCAACTGCTCGCGCGAGGACAAATCGCGCAGGTTTTTCTCCAGGATCGCAGCGACCTCCGCGGGTTTCGCCGCAACCTGTTTTCGGACAGCAGAGGTAACTTCCTCCAAGGTGGCAGTACTACCGGTGACAGGAAGGAGAATCGCCAAGGCAGTATAACCGGCAAACCTCCGTAGCGTGGTGAAAAACTTGCTCATATTATGGAAAGAAAACGGGAAGGGCGGCGGCACTCATCAAGGCAATCAAGGCACGCCCCGTCGTAACTGGATCGGCCAAACCTCATCGGGCTCAATACGCAGTTTTTGGAGGGCAGAGCATCTGCCATGCTGTGCGGGCGATGATCATGCA
>CBINJX010001087.1:0-1731 GCA_966251085.1 uncultured Verrucomicrobiales bacterium | reverse complement strand
CGCTCAAGAGCCGGGACAAGAGAAAGGATCAGCACTCTGAGACCGGCTACTATCCGCATGCAGGAATACTCAGCACCTTCCAGTATCTCCGCCGGTATCCCACGACGGAGACAAACCGCAACCGTCTCCGGTCGCGGATGTATTATCAGCACTTCCTCGGGATCGACGTACTCGAACTCGCCGCCCGCGTCACCGATGCGGCGGAGGCTACTGCGAAATATGAGATTCCGACGATGCAGGCCGCCGAGTGTGTCGTATGTCACAGGACACTCGATCCGGTTGCAGGGATCTTCCAGGACTACTACAGCTTCGAAGGGGTTTTCGGTCCGCGAAAGGAGGGGTGGTACAAGGATATGTTCGGCCCGGGATTTGAAGGTGAGGATCTGCCGGCAGAGCAGAAGTGGCGGGCACTGCAGTGGCTCGGCGAACGCACGGTAAAGGAGCCGCGCTTCGCAACCACCATGGTCCAGCACGTCTATTATCTCCTGACGGGGCGCAATGCTCTGCTGCCGCCGAAGGGAATCGATGATCCGCTATTCGCTGCAAAACAGCGGGCATACCGTGCTCAGCGTCAGGAGATCGAGCGGATCGCACGCCGTTTCACAGAGGAGAAATTCAACCTGAAGGTGGCGTTCAAGGAATGGGCAAAGTCACCGTTCTACCGGGCCGATGGAGTAGCGACCATGACAGCCCAAGTCGACCGGCGCGAAGAACTAGCGGACCTCGGCGTGGCTAGGCTGCTCAGTCCGGAGCAACTCGACCGCAAAGTCGCGGCCATCTTTGAGAAGCCATGGAAGCGCCTCAGGGAAACGCAGTATGCCATGCTCTACGGCGGCATCGATTCGAAGGAAGTCACGGAGCGCGCCGCTGATCCGAGCGGTGCCATGGGAGCGCTTCAGCGGGCGATGGCGAACGACGTGGCGTGCAAGAACGTGGTGCTGGACTTTTCCAAGCCACCAGCAGAGCGCCGGCTTTTCCCGAGGATCGAACCGGACGTGATGCCGGGTGATTCGGCGGATGCAGACCAGAAAATCCGCCAGGCGATCGTGCATCTCCACGACGTGATTCTCGGACGCTATGATGCGGCGGATAGCCCGGAGATCGATCGCACATACGCGTTGTTCACGGGAATCATCAGCGATGCGCAATCGCGCAAGGACACCGAGCCCCTCGAGAGCTATTTCTGCCGGGTAGAAGGCGAGCAACGAATCAAAGATCCCACATACACCCTGCGAGCGTGGCGCGCCGTCGTCACCTACCTGCTCCGACAACGCGAGTTCCTGTATGAGTAAGAAACAGAATTTCCAATCCCGGCGCGAATTCCTGAAGCTCTGCGGGTTGGCAGGGCTGAGCGTTGCCGCTCCCCTCTCCTTTGGAAATCTGAGCGGGGCGGAATCGAAGGAGACACCTCCATACGAAGGTCCTTACTTCGTGGTCTTCAACGCCTCCGGTGGCTGGGACACTACATACCTCATGGATCCCAAAGGGGTGAACGAGATCAACCGGCTGTACCGAGAGGGCGACATCCTCACCCGGGGAAATCACAAGTTTGCGCCCACAGCCGCTCACATTGAGGGCGGAATGAGCAACGAGGATTTTTACAAGGAGTTCGGAAATGAACTGCTCGTGCTCAACGGCATCGACTACTCGGTAAACAACCACTCACCGGGTGCTCGATACATGGCGACGGGCAAGCTCGACAGCCTTGCGTATCCTACATTCGCTGCGCTG
>CBINJX010001086.1:0-1740 GCA_966251085.1 uncultured Verrucomicrobiales bacterium | reverse complement strand
CTGAATCATGATCTCCTCGGCTTCCCTGGCGCCGAGGTCGCGGTAACGCTTCAGCTTCTCCAGTCTCTGGACGAAGACCGGCAGATCGGAGGCAGTGCGTGGATCAATGATACCGACGTGATCGAGGCTAACTTTCTCCTCATTCGCGAGTTTTTCGATCTCCTCGCGATCACCGAGCAGTACTGGAGTGCCGAGTTGTAGTTTGGCAAAGCGGCTGGCGGCCCGGAGAACACGCGGCTCTGTTCCTTCCGGGAAAACGATTCGTTTGGGATGCCGTTTCAGCTTCTGGAAAACGGTCTCGATAAAGCGCATGGCGGGCGGAGAGTGCCGCGTGTGAGGGACGGGGGCGAGTGAAAAAGTGAGAGGTGAGAGGTGAGAAGTGAGAGGTGGGGCTGGCGCAGGGATTCGTGCGCCAGAGGAAATGGGAGCCTCAGGGCCTATTACCGCGCCGGATTTGCGCCATCGCCCCACCGAAACGGTCGAGATCTGCCAAACCGCCCCCACCTCTCAACTCCCGCCCCAACAGCCAAAGTAGATGACAAACCCGTCACTCTGGTTTACGGACCCGGCCGCGGAATGTCTGACGCCACATCACAGCTCTACCGGTCGCTTACAGATTACCACGTTCATACGCCGCTCTGCCGGCATGCTGCCGGATGGCCGGTGGAATTCGCGGCACGGGCGGTGGAGTTAGGATTTCAGGAGATCGGCTTTGCGGATCACAACCCCATGCCCGAAGCATTCGACGACTGGCGGATGCTTCGCGAAGAGCTGCCGCGTTATCTGGAAGTTGTGGAAGAAGCCCGGGCGCGTTTTCCTCAATTGACGATCCGGATCGGGCTGGAATGTGACTATTTCCCCGGACGCGAAGCCTGGATCGAGGAGCTTGCAGGTATGGCTGATTGGGATTTCCTCATCGGCAGCGTGCATTACCTGCCGGAGGGGTGGGAGGTGGATCACCCGAAGTACATCAGCCGGCATCAGGGCGGGAATGCGGAGGAACTCTGGACAAGCTACTGGCGGACTTACGAGCAGTGCATCCGGAGCCGGTTGTTCGACTTTGTGGCACATCCCGATTTGCCGAAGAAGTTCGGCTTCCGGCCGGAGGGCGACCTGAAGCGCTTCTACGAACCGGCCATCGCTGCGCTGGCGGAGTGTGATGTTGCTTACGAGATCAACACCGCCGGTCTGCGGAAGGAATGCCGCGAACTGTACCCTGCGCAGGACTTTCTACAGATGGCGCACACGGCCGGTGTGCCGCTGCTCATCAACTCGGATGCCCATGACCCGGCGGAACTCGGCGCGGGATTTGAGGAAGCAGTAGCGGCTGCAAAGGCGGCGGGTTACACGCACACATTACGCTTCGTTCGTCGGCAACGTGTAGTTACATACCTCTAATGGCATTTATGATGGAAGTTCTCGAGGCCCGGTTGGCGCCAGCGACACTCGTAAACCCCTTCGCCGTTCATTACACCGAACCGGATGGAGATATCGTTGAGGTAAAATCCTCGCTTCCCATTTTCGAAGAGAGCCTTCGTGCCTTCCAGTTCGAGCCGAACGGCGATGGTGAAAAACTCGTCAGTCTGGAGCTGGGAGCAGGAGCCGCGGGAGGCCATCTCACGATCACTGTCATCGAGCAGGGCTCCGAAGGAGACGGCACAGTCGATATTGAACGCATCACCACGAAAGTGGATTTGGGGCGTGTGCAGGTCGATGGACGGCTGGGATTGATCAAGGCTG
>CBINJX010001085.1:0-1746 GCA_966251085.1 uncultured Verrucomicrobiales bacterium | reverse complement strand
AGAGCAACCTATTCCGCTCCACGGGACGCGTGGAGTATCGTGAAGAGCGGGATGAGGCACGCGAGCACATTGCATTCTGGTTGAAAGCGATGCGGCAGTTCGCAGGCTCGCCTCACGAGCAGAGCCTTCTGAACACCGCTACAAATCAGGTTGCGCTTTATTTTCAGGAGAGCGACCTGCTGGACAAGGCACCCGGCAATCCAGACGAGCCGGCCAGTGAGCACTTTGCCAGGCTTAATGCAGCCCAGTCGACCCTCAGGGCGTTAGTCAGCCTCAACTATGAGCAGAGTCAGACCTTGAGGGCGCTGATCAATGCTCAGAATCAACAGGCGATGAAAACGGGAATCGCGGCGACGATTGGGGTGGCGATCCTGCTCATTGGCGTTTTCCTTCTGCTCCACTTCGGACTACGCAGGCCCTTGATTCAGCTGAAACATCGAATCCAAGCACTGGAGGCGGGGTCGCTAGCACCAATTCCGCTCAGGGGGCCGGCAGAACTCCAGGAAATCACGGGTGTCTTCAATGATCTCGTCCGCCGAGTAAAAGACCAGCGGGAATCCCAGCTCCGCTTCCTGGCAGGGGTGGCTCACGATCTGCGGACGCCTCTGAACGCAATGAAGCTGGGAGCCGACTCACTGACTGATGTGGAAAGCCCGGAAGAGCATCGCGACATTACCGAGATGATCGGTCGGCAGGTTTCTCAACTGGAACGCCAGGTAGGAGATCTCCTCGATACCGCGCGGATCGAGGCAGGGCACTTGGATCTGAGGCCTGCGGAACATGATCTCACCGGTTTGATCGAAAGTACCGCCTTGCTTTTCAAGGGCTCGTCGCCTCGTCATGTGGTGCGGGTCAACGCGCCGGAGACGCCTGTTTTCTGCCAGTGTGACTCCACCCGCATCAGCCAGGTACTCACGAACTTGATCAGCAACGCGATCAAATATTCGCCGTCCGGCGGGGAGGTCACGGTCGAGCTGAAAACTCTGGACAATGAGGTGACGGTTGCAGTGGCCGACGAAGGAATCGGCATTCGTAAAGAGGACCTGCCACATATCTTTGAGCCGTTCCGGCGAACGGCTGCCACTAGGGAAACCATTCCAGGAATCGGACTCGGGCTCTCGGTCTCAAAACGCATCGCCGAAGCCCACGGCGGAACAATCACGGTAGTAAGCAAACCCGGGACAGGCTCCACCTTCACGCTCCGTCTCCCGGAAAAACGTCCGTAAGAAACCAATAAATTCGGCAGCGGAGAGGCGCAAAAGGCACATAGGGGCTCATGCGGACGTTCGTGAGAGCCTTTTTCCGGCGGAAAACGCATTTCGCACACGCGACTTGAGGGTTTTCTTGCAATCCGATGAATTTTCAACGGATTGGCGGTCCTGAAGTCTATCTTTCGCCTCGTATGCGCCTGCGCATGGGCTTACGCGTGATTACATCCTCTCTGGAACCATGATGAAGCATCCCCGTCCGGCTGCGCTTTTCGCAGCCTGTCTATCCCTCGTACTTTCTCTCTCCGAACCGGCGGTCTTCGCAGCCGCCTCGCTCAAGCTGCCGCAAGGCATTGAGCAGGTCACCTCGGTGGAGGGCATCACGGAGTACCGCCTGGCAAATGGCCTCAGCGTCCTCCTCTTCCCCGATGTCTCGAAACCGACCGTTACGGTAAACATCACCTACAAGGTCGGATCGCGGCATGAAGGTTATGGCGAATCAGGAATGGCGCATCTCCTGGAACACTTGGTTTTCAAG
>CBINJX010001084.1:0-1761 GCA_966251085.1 uncultured Verrucomicrobiales bacterium | reverse complement strand
CTGACTTGCGATTGCCCTCCCGGCGGTAGGGCGGTCGCGCCGCCGACCGCCGGGAACGAATGAGTGGGCGCAAACGCCCCTCCCCGAGGTGTGGAGAGAACTCAGGTCGCGATCCACCGTGAGCACTTCCTTCACTTCCTTCCCGTACGCCCGGGGTCGTTGGCTGCACTGAAGAAAATCCCACGCCCTTGCGCGGGATTCGCAGTTGCGGAGTCTTCAGTCCGGTATGAGTGTGGATGCTTATGTCTGAAGCGAGCGCATCCAAAGTTTCGAACTCCCTCCACAGCAATGTGCCGGGAATCTCGATTGCGGATGCTCCCCGTCTCAGCCGCCTGCTGGTTTTCGTCATGGCTGTTGCCGTGGCGTTGGCGGTGGGGAATCTCTACTTCATTCAGCCGCTTCTGGGGACGATTGGCCGTCATTTCTCCGTCCCGGAAAGTACGATCGGTTTCGCTGCGAGTCTTTCCCAGATCGGGCAGGCGCTCGGGATGTTGTTTCTCCTGCCTCTCGGCGATATCTTTGACCGGCGCCGACTTGTATTTCTGGCGCTGACCGGCTCGGCGCTTGCCTTGCTCGCGGTTGCTGCATCGCCGCGCATCGAGTGGCTGCTCGTCGCGTGTTTTGGTCTCGGTGTGGCGACGTTTACCACCCATCTGATTGTTTCTTTCGCCGCCAGCCTGGCCCGACCGGAGGAGCGTGGACGGGTAGTGGGCGCTGTGATGAGCGGTCTTCTGATCGGGATTCTCCTGGCGCGAACGGCCAGTGGCGTGACAGCCACCTATTTCGGTTGGCGTACTGTTTATCTTGTCGCTGCGATCCTGCAGTTGGTGCTCGTGATGGTACTCCGCAGTTTGTTGCCTCCCGATGAGCCCCGGGCCGCAATCCGGTACACTCGTCTGCTTGGCTCCATGTGGCATCTCTGGCGGACCGTTCCGGTGCTTCGTGAGTCGTGTGTATTCGGTTCGGCCACGTTTGCATGTTTCGGCGCGTTCTGGATCACCCTGACCTTCCATCTCGAAGCTCCACCGTTCCAATATTCCGCCGGTATAATTGGGCTCTTCGGCATCCTCGGCGTAGCGGGCGCACTTGCGGCTTCACTCGCCGGCAGGTTTGCGGACAGACGCGGTGCGCGGTTTGCAATCGGTCTCGGAATGATCGTGCTTTTGCTTTCGTTTGTGGCGATGGGGCTATGGGGGAGTCAACTAGGCGCGCTCATCATTGGCGTCCTGCTGCTCGATAGTGGTGTGCAGGCTGTGCATATCTCCAACCAGACACGCATCTACAGCTTCATGCCTGAGGCTCGAAGTCGCCTGAATGCAGTGTACGTGGTAACGTACTTCGCCGGGGGCGCGATCGGTTCGGCCGCGGGAACGTGGATGTATACGCGCTTTGGCTGGCCTGGTGTGTGCCTGCTGGGGGGCGGCTTTTGCCTGATAGCGCTACTGTCGCTGCTGAAGGGGAGGAGAGTGGCCTCGGTGGAATCGATGCAAAGCCGTGCATGAATGACGGGCGCATCTCAGTGTTGGCACGGAGACGATCGACAGCGGCGAGCGGCAGAAATCTTGATGCTCAGCCAGTTATGAGGGGACGACGGGAAGCTTTTCCCGCACACATGCCTTCTTCGGGAAACTGTCAGATACACCGCGGCAGAGCGAGAATTCATGGTTTGCACCTGGAACTATTAATTGAGCGCCACAGGATGCGGTGCGAGCACCAGCGGGGGCGGAGCGACACGTTTGGAGGTCGATGAAAGCATCAGCG
>CBINJX010001083.1:0-1767 GCA_966251085.1 uncultured Verrucomicrobiales bacterium | reverse complement strand
GCCAAGGGCGCCGTCTATAACAGCCTGGGCCGCAGCCCCAGGAAAACTGCGCATCCATGGGCGAAAGTGTTGCCGCAGGTACGGAGGGGAACAAGCCGAAACTCCTCGGTCAGATCCGAGACAGGGTGCGGCGGCACAACTACAGCCCGCGCACCGATGAGGCGCACATCGTCAAACGACTCTCGGGTTCTATATCGCGATGGCAAGAGGATGCCGATTTCCACTCAACATAGAATTCGAGAATCGTCCCCTTTGACTTCCATGGCCTTATGGAAGGGAGCGCGACAACGGCTAACGGATGAAGATGAGCAAGCGGAAGCGTGGCTTTGCACCTGATCGGACTTCTGCCGAGACACGAGGCTGAAACCGTTTATGCGACTGCCGGATCAGGCGCATTCATGTTGATTGTGTGAATTGCGTTCGGCTCTTCCATCGGTGGAAACACCAGCGCGCGAACCGACCAAGCCCTGCCATCAGAAAACCGGGAATTCCGCCGAAAATTATAATAACGCCGAGCCCTGGCATCGGGTCAGGAATCCGTGCGGTGTCTGAACTTCCGTCGAGCTGCAGTATAAGAAATGGCAGCAAATAGCACTCGAAAAACATGATGCAGACGACAACGATCCAACTCAAAACAACGGCATCTCGAAACCTCCGCCCCCTGGCAGCCATGACGAGCGGTAGCAGGAAGACCAAAATGGCGGTGTAAAATGGAGATAGTGCCCATACTATCTCCGAGAGAGCGGCTCCGTTGAACTGCATGGCGCTCATATTGTTAAGCTTTGAACTCGGCGCAGTTCATTTCGCTTTTCCCCGCCCGGGTTTCGCCGCGCTCCGTTCGAGGCATTCCGAGAAAGGACTATCGAGAAGACAGACATCACGGCTGGAGAGTCACCGGACCTGAGCCGCCGCAACCGCATCCCGGAGGTTTGCTCGGGATGTACGACCTCGCGTTCTCGAAGCACATCCGCTACGGCAAAAACTCAACGAATCCCTTCTTCTCCAGGAAGTCGGTTACACGTTTCACCGAGTCCTCCAGCGTCTCAGTGCTCGGGATCGGGTCCGTGAGGGAGGATACCAGCTGGAGCCGTAGCGTTCCGCGTTGCGCGCCGCCAAAGGGCGGTTCACCGGCAAGCCCGACGCCTCCATTCGTCTGCAGCAAGCTGCCCTGCAGCGTCACCGGGAAGGTGTACTTGATATTCGTATGCCGTCCCACGAGGACGATGCCGGTCATGGAGTGAAATCCATTCCCGGAGTCGGTTTCAGAGCCGTCGTTTACTTGGCTGATGATTTCTACAGTGCGAGTCTTCTTCTTGATCTCCACCTCCTTCTCCAAACTCCGGAAGCGCGGTCCGGCAGAGCTCAAGGCGAAACGCTTTTTCCCCAGCGGACCGCCGACGATCACAAACGCCCCATTCAGGTAACTGTAACCTGAAGTTGTCGGACTCACCGGCTCCTCGTTTCCAAACACGATGTAAATCGACAGGTTCTGTTTCGTTCCCTCGACAAGGTCCGTCACTGAATAGACACCTTTATAGATAGCGTTCTTCGCAGAGGCCGAAGACGTGAATGCGAGCAGCGCAATCAGGCACCATGCAAGCAACACCCGTGTTTTCATGGAACGACTCTGGGAGACAGCAAATTGCCGGTCAATTTCTTTCGCGGCATCGGGGTATGCCCCTATGGCCAGAGTGAGCTGCGGAGCGCCAGAGTGGGGTATGCTTCCAGCGTGCCCCGGGTGGGTGTGGAAATCAGCAGGCGTGTTGC
>CBINJX010001082.1:0-1777 GCA_966251085.1 uncultured Verrucomicrobiales bacterium | reverse complement strand
CTCGGTGCAGTCCGCTCCGGTGTCGAACACTACGGCGTCGCGGCTCTCCGGATGCCAGACGACATAGCTGTTCACCGTCATGTCATCGAACGGCGTGGTGAATTGCGCGAGGCCTTCCACTTCCACCGGCGCAGGCCGGTAGCCGCCGTTCGCCAGGTTCACCAGCGTATCCGCACCGAGCCCGAGCACCGGTGCGATTTTCCGTGCCGCTGTCTCGTCGAATTTCCCTTCTCGCAGTGATTGTACCCGTTCCGGCGCGAGACCGGTGCGACTGGCCACTTCGCTGTCGGCGAGGTTTTTGCCGCGCATGGCCTTGTTCAGGATATCGTTGAAGTTGTCTTCGAGAGGGAGCACTGGGTTTGACATATCCGGTTGAGGGTTGCTTTTCCGAATCGCAGCTCAGGCGGCGGCGGGCGTCGCCGTTTCTGAAACGGGCGGCGTGATTTTCAGCAGCGGGAGCATCAGGAAGAAGGTGACCGTGAGGAGAGCCGCACCGATCCAGAAAGGAGTCCGAGCGTACTGCTCGACCGGCTTTCCGAGATCGAAGGTCAACAGCCAGCCTGCGAGTGCCGGTCCTACCGTGCGTCCGAGGGCGCCCGCGGATTGCATCATTCCCGCCGCGCGCCCCTGCCATTTGCGATCGACGAACCGGGAGGCGAGCCCCTGCAGGGTAGGGGTGGAGAAGCTGTTGCCGATCGCGATGAAGGAGCTGACCAGGATCAGCATGGGCACACTGCTGACGAGCGGCAGAAGCGCGAGGGAGATCGCGAGCAGGGCGGCGCCGATGACGCCCAGTTGCGCCTCCGTGCAGCGCTTCAGCAGACGCCTGAGCAGCCCGCCTTGGATGATCACGGCGATAAATCCGATCAGGGCGAAGATGTAGCCGGTGTGCTTTGCATCGAGGCCAAAGCGGTGCTGGTTGAACATCGCATAAAGCGTGGTCATGATCGCGAATCCGGCGATGGAGAAGAAGTAGGTGGCGAGAACGATCGCCAAAGCGGAGCCGTTAGCGTGACGGAACAGATCCGGGAGTGACTGGCGGGGGTGTTTGTCGCTGCGGTGCTCGGGAGCGAGGCTCTCCGGCAGGCGGAGGTAGATGAAGAGAGCGTTGAGAGTCGCCAGGCCACCCGCGAAGAAGAAGGGAGCTCCCAGTGAGATCTGGCTGGTGATACCGCCGATTGCGGGCCCGATCATGAAGCCGAGCCCGAAAGCGGCGCCAATGATTCCCATGGCACGTGCCCGGTCTTCCGGGGCGGTGATATCCGCCAGATACGCCTGAGCCGTTGAAATGTTGCCGCCGGAGATCCCGTCGATGATTCGGGCGATGAACAGAAGAGTGAGCACACCGACCACTCCGATCTGCGCCTTCAGAGATGGCGCGGCTCCCATGAGAAAGAACCCGAAGGCCGTGCCGATCACACTGCAGATCAATACTGGCCGGCGGCCAAAACGATCGGAGAGGCGGCCAAGGATCGGCGCAAAGATGAACGAACAGAAAGAATAAACGCCCACCAGGAGTCCAATCTGGATCGGACTCGCCTCAAAGCGCTGCGCGTAGAGCGGTAAGATCGGGATGACAATGCCGAACCCGATCAGATCGATGAGAACGGTTAAGAAGATAATCCCGACTGAAGAACGGCGTGTGGACATGAGCGGCTGGGCACGAAATCCAAAACCCCCGGGATTTCAAAGACGGAAATTTGTTGAGAGCACCAAACGAGAGGGGCGCGTGAAGGCGGGAAGAAAGTAATCAGTGAGTCAGTAATCAGTAATCAGT
>CBINJX010001081.1:0-1783 GCA_966251085.1 uncultured Verrucomicrobiales bacterium | reverse complement strand
GCTTCAGGTGAACATTGATGCTGCTCATTCCCTGGGCGCTCTCAGATTCGATATAATCGATACCGTCCGCGCTCGCGATGACACGCTCGAGAGGAGTTGTGATAAAGCCGCGCACGAGGTCGGCACTGGCGCCGACGTAGTGCGTTTCCACACGGATGACCGCGATATCACTTCGCGGGTATTGGCGCACATTGAGCGCCTTGATGGCCTGAAAACCTGCGAGCAGGATGATCAGGTTCACCACTGTCGCCACGACCGGGCGACGGATGAACAGGTCGGTGAATTTCATGGACTGTGTACTCCCCGCTTAGGCGTCAGCAGGTGTGGGATTTGGGTCGCTACCGGGCTGAACCTCGTTATTCACGTTCACCGGCGCCCCCGGCCGCAACTTGAAGACTCCTGCGGACACGATTTCGTCCCCGGGTTTGATTCCATGCGTAATGGTGACGAGATCCCCGCGAGCCGGACCGAGCTTAACGATCTGCTGCTGGACTGTCTTGACCGGGTTACCGTCCGGTCCCGCCTCTTCCTTCACGACGTACACAGAATCACCGTACGGAGCGTAGCTGATTGCGGAGGAAGGAATCGCAAGGACATCGTTTGCCTCATCCAGGAGAACTTCGACATTCACGAACATTCCCGGCCGGAGCTTCTGGTTCGGATTCGCCACTGTGGCTTGGATCAGCACATTGCGGGTCGATTCATCGACACGGGCATCAATCGCAGTAACCTCGCCGGTGAACTCCTCACCAGTAATGCCACTTGCGGTCAGCCGCACCTTCCGGCCGTTGGTAACCGTCTCGATGTGTTGCTGCGGCAGGGCAAACTCCACGTAGATCGGATCGAGGGATTCGAGCGGCACGATGGCTGCCCCAGGATTGATATACTGGCCGAGATTCACCTGACGGATTCCCAGCACACCGGAGAACGGTGCCGTGATACGTTTGCGTGCGACCAGAGCTTTCATCTCCTCTACGGCGGCCTGCGCCTGACGGAATTCACTCTGTGCAGCGTCGAGATCTGATGCGGCAACGGCCTTTTTCGCCACGAGGTCGCGCTTCCGCTCCAGATCGACCTTTGCAAGGTCGAGTCGGGCTTCTGCCGATCGAAGCTGTGCTTCCTCCTGTTTCGTGTCCAGCTGGACCAGGAGATCGCCCTTCTTCACCCGTGCACCGGACTCAAGCGCAAGTTCAGAAACGATCCCTGCCAGGTCGGTGCTGACCATGACACCATTGATGGCCCTGAGAGATCCGACGGCACTGATCACCGGCTGCCAGGTCTGCGGCTTCACCACTACGGTAGTAACCGCCGCTGGAGGAGGGGCCATTTTCTTCCCCATTTCTATGCCAGCCAGGATTTGTTTGTATTTTGTAAATGCCAGGGCGGCGATTACCACGCCGAGCACCAGCAGCATAAGGAGCATCCGCTTCCACATAAAACGAGAGGACTAACGTTGGGTTTGCGCCTGGGGGTGGGCCTCATCCTTATCCGAGGCAAGGCCCTGTTGAACTTTCTGGAGCAATTCCACGAGTTGTTTGCGCTCGGAAACATTGAGGGCGCGGATCATCGCTGAGACACACCGGAAATAATCCGGAAGGATACTCGTGAGAATAGCCTCGCCCGCAGCCGTGATCTTTACACGCACTGCCCGACGATCATTAGGATCCGCACCGCGCTCCACAAGACCGTCCTTCTCGAGTGTGTCGATGAGACCAGTCATAGTCGCCCGCGTGACCCCTGCTTCCTCCGCCAGTTCGGCTACAAGTTCTGACCGAAGGAGTTC
>CBINJX010001080.1:0-1796 GCA_966251085.1 uncultured Verrucomicrobiales bacterium | reverse complement strand
GACGAGCTACCCTGGGGAACAGATGAAAAGGCGTGCCAACCCCAACGGGGTTGTGTCCCGGGAGACGTCCCCATCGAAAGGGCGCGTATGAGAAGGACGCAACCCCTTCGGGGTAGAGGCGCTTGTTCGTTTCCACCCAGGGTAGCTTCGCAACCCTAGGCTCTGGGACGGAACCTCTTCGAGGTACAAGGCAGATGCCGGATTTAGTCCACCTTGCTTTCTTCAACATCGTGCCCGTGAGTCGATAGCGAAGAAACATGTGCTTTCCCCCGCTCATCCCTCGCATGGGCCCGCATGAAATGGCCAAAGTCGAGCTGAGAACTGAGTACTTTCTTCCCGTCTTCACGCGCCCCGCTCGTTTGGTGCTCTCAAGCTTTGGATATCGCACCGCTATGCGCACCCGGCGGAGGGGTTCTACTCGCTTGCAGGCCAAGTGTATCATTGATGACAGCGAGAAACTGTTTCACGTCCAGTGGTTTGGTCAGGTAGTGCCTGGCCCCAGCCTCCCGGAGGCGGGCGATTTCCCCTGCGGTAGCGTCGGCGCTGACCACCACCACCGGACAATCACGAGTGACCGGATCCGCCTTCAATTTGGCCAGCACCTCATGTCCGGGAATATCCGGCAGATGCAGATCGAGCAGAATCAGGTCCGGCCGGTGTTGCCGCGCCAGATCCAGCCCCAAATTCCCCTGCATGGCTGAGACAAGGCTCACTGCCGGTTGTCGGCTAACCAGGCGTTCGATCAGCTTCAGATTCGAAAGGTTGTCCTCAATGTAGAGCACGGTCCGCTTTTCACCATGCGTCTCCGGCTGGAGTTCCTCCGTCTCGGGCTGCTCCGGAGAATCCTCGATCAACTCCATATCGACCCAGAAGACACTTCCCTGACCAGGCACACTTTCGACCCCGATCACACCGCCCATCAAATCCACGAGCCGTTTGGAAAGTGCCAACCCCAGACCTGTCCCCTCCGTGGCGGTAGAGCCTGCGTGCAGGCGTTCAAATGATTTAAACAATCGTGGCAAATCCTCGCAGGCAATGCCGGGGCCTGTATCACTTATCTTGATTCGTATCCGTCCAGAGGCGATTCGTTCGCAGGAGAGGGTGACGCGCCCCTCGTAGCGGTTATATTTCACCGCGTTGGAAAGAAGGTTCAGCATCACCTGCTTGAAACGCTGACGGTCGGCGAAAATGTGCTGGTTACCCTGGCTTGCACATTTGTCCTCGATCCAAATGCGACGGGCTCTTGCCAAAGGCGCAATGAGATCCACCACTTCAGTTAATACATCACGAATGCGAACATCCTCCCGGGAAAGAGTCAGGCGGCCTGCCTCAATGCTGGAGATGTCGAGCACTTCATTGATCAGGTCGAGGAGATGCCTGCCTCCCTTGATAATCTGCTCCAGGCCTTCACGTTTGCTGGAGTCCGTCTCCTCCATCTCCAGTACCTGCGCAAATCCAAGAATCGCGTTCATCGGGGTGCGCAGCTCATGGCTCATACGCGAGAGAAACTCGCTCTTTGCGCGGCTGGCACGGTCAGCTTCCTCCTTGGCCTGGGCCAACGCGCTATTCTTTTCCACCAAGGTCTCATAAGCGCCCAGCAACAGGTCGATCGCATTCTCAACGTTCGGCAGACGCGAGAGGAGGTGACTGTGGCCGCCAAAAAAAAGTTCGAGCTTTCCGTCATGGGCAGGATTCAGCTTCCGACACTCCCGGAGCTTTTTGTTGGCCAGAATGTATTGAATCCGGGCAAGCAGGTGCTGCTCACCGAGCCGCTCTACTGGGGCATGCGGGTCTCG
>CBINJX010001079.1:0-1803 GCA_966251085.1 uncultured Verrucomicrobiales bacterium | reverse complement strand
GAATGACGAATGACGAATGACGAATGACGAATGACGAATGACGAATGACGAATGAGTTCCGGAGCTTGGAGTCCGAGGTGGGATAGCTGCTTTGAAATTGGGTTTTCGGGCTTTCTTCGGAGTTCGTCCTTCGTCCTTCGGCATTTTCCCAGTGGCAAATCAACCCCTGTGCGCCACAATTCCCTCGTGTCCGCCCTTTCCCGTTTGTCGCAGCTCTGGCGTCAGCGCCGTTTCCGGCGTCTGCTGTTGATCTCCCTCTCGCTGTTAATCCTCGCAGGGGTCACGACTGGGGCGGTTCAGAAGTGGAAAAGTTGGGACGCGAAACAGCCGATTGAACCTCGTGGTGGGCTTCCGTTTCTCAAGCGTGTAGAGCTGGCGGTGCCTTCCTTCCGACAGAATGATCCGAAGTGGGGTGATGATTTCCTTGGGCCGACAGAGGGCACCCTTGGGGCGGAAGGCTGCGCGGTTTCTTCGGCGGCGATGGTGCTCAGTTCCTACGGGATCGATACCGATCCACAGCGGCTCAATGCATTCCTGAACGAGCGGGAAGGGTACACACCCCAAGGCTGGATCTATTGGGAAAAGGCGGCGGAACTTGCCCCCGACAAGGTACGCCACGTGTATGAAGACCTGCCTTCATACCGATTGATTGATACCAATCTCCTGCGCGGCAATCCGGTGATCGTGCGTCTGCGCATGGCGAGCGGAACGACCCATTTCGTCGTGATCGCCGGGAAGGATGGCTTCGATTATCTCACCCGTGACCCGGGAGCAGGAGCGGCAAAGGGGCTGTACCCACTGAAGGAATTCGGCAGCAAGATCGAGGCGCTGAGGTTCTACGAGAAGTTGTAGGTGCGGATCTGAGGACGACGAGAGCGGGAGAGTTTCGATCCGCCGGTGCACGGCTCTCAACTCTCAACCCTCAACTCTCAACTTCAGTAGCTACAGCCGACTTCCCGTCGGGGGCGTTTTACCTTTAGCGTCGTTCTGTTCTGCTTTCCCCATGTCCTCGCTGATCCCCGATCTCCAGCGTATTCTCGAGCCCGAGCGCGTCCTGCACCAGAAGGAGCACCTTCTCACCTATGGTTTTGATGGAACTGCGGCATTGAGCAGCCCCGCGACGTGCGTCGCTCTGCCCGAGACCACGGGGGAGGTGGTGAAAATTGTGCGGTATGCAGCGGAGCGGGGAATCCCGATTGTCTCGCGTGGCTCCGGAACGGGATTGAGCGGGGGAAGTATTCCGGTACCGGGCGGGATCATTCTCTGCCTGGTGAAGATGGATCACATTCTGGAACTCGATTCGCAAAACCTGACGATTCTGGCGGAAGCCGGGGCGGTGACTCAGCGAATTGCGGAAGCCGCGGACACCGCCGGACTACTATATCCGCCGGATCCCGGCTCGATGCGGATCTCGACGATCGGTGGGAATGTGGCCGAGAACTCCGGAGGCCTGCGCGGACTGAAATATGGGATCACTCGGGACTACGTGATGGGGATGGAGGTGGTGCTGGCGAACGGGGACCTCGTCTGGCTCGGTAACAAGTGTGTGAAGGATGTTGCGGGCTACTCGATGAAGGATATATTCATCGGCTCAGAAGGTACGCTTGGCATCATTACCAAGGTTCTCCTTCAGCTCGTGCCGAAACCACCTGCGAAGAAAACGCTGCTCGCGACTTTCGCAAAGATGGGCGATGCCTCCGACACGGTGTCAGCGATCATCGCGGCAAAGATCATCCCTTGTACCCTGGAGTTTCTGGATAAGGTGACGATTCGCTGCGTGGAGGATTATGCGAAGGTCGGGCT
>CBINJX010001078.1:0-1821 GCA_966251085.1 uncultured Verrucomicrobiales bacterium | reverse complement strand
CGTACCGTTTTTCCATCTCGTCGATCGCCCAGCGCAGCGCGAGCAGCACCTTCTTCGGATCGGTCACCACCGGGACTACGAGGTGAGGCAGGCTGTTATAAACCTGCATTTCGACCACCTTGGGATCGATCATGATGAACCGCAGATCCTCGGGGCTGAACCGATAAAGAATGCTGGCAATGATCGAGTTGATACAGACCGACTTACCGGAACCGGTCGTACCAGCCACCAATCCGTGAGGCATGGCCGCGAGGTCGCCGATGATCGTCTTCCCATAGACGTCCTTGCCGAGGGCGAGCGGGATCTTTGCCTTGGTATTGTGGAAATCGTCGCTCTCCAGCAGTTCCCGGAGCGTCACCTTCTGCTTCTTGGAGTTTGCGATCTCGATACCCACCGTATCCTTTCCGGGAATCGGGGCGAGAATATTGATTCGCTCAGCCCGAGTCGCCCGGGCGATGTCACGCTCCAGAGAGACGATCCGATCCACACGGACACCCTTTGCGGGGTACACCTCATAACGGGTGATTGTCGGACCGCGGGTGATGTCACCCGGCTCTACGGTAATTCCAAATTGCTCGAGCGTATCGACCACGGTCATCTGGACCGAGCGCAGCTCCTCGGGATCGGCAGCCTGCCGGTTTTCCACGTCCAGCGGATCGAGGAGGTCGAGGGAGGGGAGTTCGTAGTTCTCGCAGGAATACGGAGTAAGTGGGGCGAGCTTGTCGGCTTTTTCCCGCCGCTTCGGCGGTGTTGGGGCGGTGCTGTCGAAGATCTTGGGAGCAGGCCGTGGCGGCTCCTCGGGTTCCGGTACGGCTTCCGGCTCCGGCGCGGACGTGTCAAAGAGCGGAGCGTCTGCGACATCGGCGGGTGCGGAGCGCGTCACTGCGGGTACGGCTCCGGCACTCTTCGCATTCGCGCGGGCAGGGGACCTCTCAGATTTGCGCCGTTCCCGTGCCACCCGTTCGGCATCCGCCTGGAAACGGGCGCGCCTCGCTGCGGCTTCCTCACGCGATTCTTTCCAAGACTCCATCCGGTCGGAGACATCCGCCTTTGCGTTGGAGATCGCCTGGAGTACGTCATGGCTGCGAAGGCCGGTCAGCATCAACAAGCTCGAAGTGTAGAGTCCGATCAGGACAATGCCTGAGCCGACAGAGCCGAACACTTTCCCCAGCATCATTGCCTGCAGCCAGACACCGACCCAGCCACCTTCTCCTGTCAGGTGCAGCCGCTTCGCATCGATCAAGGTCCACGGAGCCAACTCCGCCAGGCATGCACCAGTGATGATGAAAACGGCGCACCAGAACCAGCGCCGCCGGAGCGGAAGCCGCGGAGCCATCAGCTTTGCGCCGCCATACCCTAGCAGGATCGCACAAACGAGATAAGAAGCCGCGCCGAGCAGCCAATAGAATGAGCACGCCAGGATTGCCCCAAACGAGCCAATGAAATTGCTAGGCTGGCGGCTCAGGTTAGGGACGTCTTTCAGCGGAAACCAGTTCGGGACATCCGCCGGCGCATAAGAGATCAGGGAAAGAAACAGCACCGTCCCGGCCCCCAGGAGAAAGAGGCCGAAAAGTTCGTGCGAGGTATGGGATTGTACTTCCCGGGCGCGAGGCATGGCGCCGAATAGTAGCGACCATCGTGCCTCTTTCAACATGGAGTCGGAAATTCGCGGCAATCTGCGGAATCCTCGCCATGTTCCGAAAGGCACGCCGGTTTCTCGTATTCCCTCGTGCATCTCAGGAAACCTACCGGCGGTTTCCTGAAACCCGCCCGCTTTGTCTTTGTTCGTAACCCAAAACCGCCGGAAAAGTGCCGACGAAG
>CBINJX010001077.1:0-1822 GCA_966251085.1 uncultured Verrucomicrobiales bacterium | reverse complement strand
CCTTCGGGATAGAAGGCCAGATCGGCGGATGTAAAAATGGCCAAAGTCGAGCTCAATCGGCACACTTTCTGCCGAAAACAATCCGCTCGTTGGCTGCTCTCACCCCTCAACCGCCTTTTCCATGCGGAAAGACTACTCCGCTTTCGCCACAATCTGCTCACGCAGCCAAGCCGGTCGATCCGTGGCGATTCCATCCACCCCGGCAGTAGTCATTCTTTGCCCGAGCGCAGCATCATTCACAGTCCAGACGTAAAGCTTCATCCCTGCTGCGTGGACCTCCGAAACGAAAGTTTCGTCGATCGGGAACTTGTAATTGAGATTCAGGCCGTCGAAGCCGGCGGCCTTCGCCTTGGCGATCAGCTCCGCAACAGACGGCACCCTGCCAGTCGTCTTGTCGGGATTGGGCGATGCGAGCCAGTACATCGGCAGTTCCGGAAGCAGCTGTTTCGCTTGCCGCAAGGTGTCGTAGTTGAATGCGATCAGGACCAACTGTTCGGGCTTCTTCTGCGAGGCCTCGAGCACCCTCTTCAGCTCGGGCAGGATCTTCGCGCTATCCTTGATCTCGATGAAGAGGCGCTTACCCTCCGGGAGAATCTCAAGCGCCTCCACGAGCGTGGGAATCTTTTCACCTGCCCATTTCGATCCCTTCCAGCTACCGGCATCGAGCGCCTGCAACTCACTTAGCGTCTGCTCCCGTACGGGTTTATCCAGACCCGCTGTGCGCTTTGTGGTGCTGTCGTGAAGCAAGACGATCTGGCCGTCTTTGCTGAGGTAGATATCCAGTTCGTTGATCTCGGCCTTCTGCTCCCAGCCGAGGCGGAGAGATGCGAGTGTATTCTCGGGCGCATCGTAGGATGCGCCACGATGGGCGATGATCTCGACCGCGAAGAGATTTGCCCCGGTGAAAAGCAGGGCTCCGAGGGTAACAATAAGAGAAGCAGTCTTCATGGGAGGAAAGTCCGGGCAAAACTCTGACCCGGAGCAACGGAAATAAAAAGAGAAAGAACATCACCTATTTTGCCACTCGCTGCGCGCTTCAACTGCTCCTACGTTCCCCGCCCCACAAAAATCATGATGAATTGGCCTCAATTGCTCTCCGGTAAACGGATCCGCGCGTTGCTGCGGGAGGAAGCATTCATCGAGCCGACTGAAGACTTCCGCAGCGAGATCGAGAAGGATTATGGCCGGGCAGTATTCTGCACTCCTGTGAAGCGCCTCCAGGACAAGGCGCAGGTATTCCCACTGGAGCCGATCGATACGGTCCGTACACGGCTAACGCATTCACTGGAGGTTTCCTCTGTGGCACGGTCACTATGCCGGTTGGTCGGTCGGGAGTTGGAGGCGCAAGGAGCGGTCACACGTTATCAGGCCGACGATATCGAGACGATCGGCGCTACCTGCGGACTGCTCCACGACATCGGCAATCCGCCCTTCGGGCATTCCGGCGAGGATGCGATCCGCGCGTGGTTCGAGGAGCATCTGCCGAAAGGAGCACCGGGCAAAGACTCAGTTTTCGGTCGGGAGGCGGATCCGGATCATCGTTTCGAGAGGGACATCCTCCACTACGAGGGCAACGCCCAGACGATCCGATTGATCTCGAGACTGCAGGTCTTTTCCGACCGTCGCGGTTTGAACCTGACCTCGGCGGTTTTTTCAGCGCTCTGCAAGTACACATCGGATTCCCTGACAATTGATCGCGAGGTTCTCCATCGGAAAAAACTTGGGCATTACCAATCCGAGAGTCACGTGGTGAAACTCGTGCAGGAGGAGACCGGGACAGGCACCGCGAGGCATCCCCTCGCCTACCTGGTCGAGGCAAGTG
>CBINJX010001076.1:0-1833 GCA_966251085.1 uncultured Verrucomicrobiales bacterium | reverse complement strand
TCGAGCTTCTCGGTGGAAAGCACAGTATAAGGCGGACGTTTGGCGACGAAGGCTTTGAGATCCGCCATTTTCAGTTCCCCCACCTTTTGGGTCTTCAGTGGAACACCCAGGTCAGCTGCACAATCTAATGCATACTGGCCGTATTCCTGCCAGGTACACGCTCCACGGTTGCTGAGGTGAAGCAGTCCACCTTCAGGAATCTCCCGCAGAAACGGACGGAGAAGGACTGCGGCATCCACAGTATAGGTTGGCACTGCCCACTTGTCTCCCACCGCCTCCACACGCTCCTGTTCTCGGGCTCGCTGCAGGACCTGGTCCACAAAACTCGGGCGATCCGGTCCGAAGACCCACGCTACCCGGACTGCCAAGTGGCGATCGGAGCTCTCCAGGAGCGCCACTTCCCCGGCGCGCTTTGATGCCCCGTAGATGCTGATCGGCTCGGCAGCATCTTCTTCCGTGTACGGCGTCCGCCTGGCGCCATCGAAGACGTAGTCGGTGCTGATGTGAATACAACGCGCCCCTTTTCGAGCAGAGATCTCTCCCAGCGTTCGCACAGCTTCCGCATTGATCCGGTACGCCTCCTCCTCGTGAGTCTCGCAGTAGTCCACGTTGGTGAGCGCGGCACAGTTTACGAGCGTGTCGAACTCGAGCGGCTCGAGGGTGGAACGAAGGGCCTCCTCACTCGCCAGGTCGAGCTGCTTACGGTCAAAACCGTGAACTTCTTCGCCAGCTTTTGCCCATTCCCGGAGCAGGGCCGCGCCGAGACGCCCGCCGCTGCCCACAATGACAGTGCGTGCCATGATCAGCTCTTCTTCAGCAGGGGTTCCCACCAGCCGCGGTTCGCGAGGTACCAGTCGATCGTCTCACGGATCCCTTGCTCATGCTGATGCAGCGGCTTCCAGCCAAGCTCCCGGTGGGCCTTGCTCGAGTCGATCGCGTAGCGGCGATCGTGACCGAGGCGATCCGGAACGTACTTGATCAGGCTGTGCGGTTTGCCGAGCTGGTCGAGGATCATCTTCACCACATCGATGTTCCGCATCTCGCCATCGGAGCCGATGTTGTACACCTCACCGGGTTTGCCCTTGAGCAGAGCGGCAATGACGGCGCGGCAGTGATCCTCCACGTGGATCCAATCGCGCACGTTGAGACCATCTCCATACACCGGCAGAGGGATATCCCGCACGGCATTCAGGATCATCAGCGGGATCAGCTTTTCCGGGTACTGATACGGCCCGTAATTGTTTGAACACCGGGTGACAATCACCTCCATCCCGTAGGTGTGGTGAGTCGCCAGCGCGAGCAGGTCGGAGCCGGCCTTGCTTGCGGAATAGGGTGAACTGGGCTGGATCGGAGACTGCTCGGTAAATTTCCCCTCCGGTCCGAGTGAGCCGTACACCTCATCGGTCGAGACCTGGAGGAAGCGCTGCACCTTGTGTTTGCGGGCGCAGTCGAGAAGGATCGAGGTCCCGACGACGTTCGTGTGAATGAAGTTCTCCGGCGTGTCGATGGAGCGGTCCACGTGCGACTCCGCCGCAAAGTTGATCACCGCAAAGTATTGGTGGCGCGCCAGCACCTCCTCCATCTGGGCGCGCTTTGCGATGTCGGCATGGGAAAATTCATACCGGTCGCCGTACTTTTCCTGAACCCCTGCGAGATTCGCAGGGTTACCCGCGTACGTCAGCGCATCGACATTGCAGATAGACGTTTCGGGATAGTGTTCGAGAACATGCCGGATGAAATTGCTGCCGATGAAGCCGCAGCCGCCCGTGACGAGTAGTCGCATACAGTGAGTCGCGCGTTTTAGCGGCTACGACGGCAAGGCGGAAGTGAATA
>CBINJX010001075.1:0-1848 GCA_966251085.1 uncultured Verrucomicrobiales bacterium | reverse complement strand
GAGCGAGCACCGGACGCGCCATCCAGTAAAGAGGAGCCTTCCAAGTCCCTCCAGGCAACGGAAGGCGCGGAAATTTATGAAACTACGGGGTCTATTTACCGCAGCTGGGTTTCCGGAAACCGCGGATCTGTTTCTATAAGCAGCCGATGGGTTTCTGGAAACCGCAGGGCTGTTTCAAGAGATGCGCGGGTGATTACAAGAGGTCTGTGAGGTTGAAAGAGGGGTGTGCGGAAACACGAGACTTGCGCGCCTACCCTGGCGGGTTTGGGCGAGAGGAGGGTATTTGGGAGCGGGTGAGCTACGGAGTTCCCTCTGAGCAAGCTGGAAGCTCGCTCCACTCTGCTGCTCGAATGCATGAGCGACAGAGTGGGGCATGCATCCTTGCTTGCCCAGTGGGGACGTGGAGAACAGAAGGCGTGTTCCCTGCCGGCTGAGACTCGGGTGCGCGGTAGCGGTGATCCGGCAGAATATGAATGCGCGGTTACCCTGGCGGGTTTGGGAGAAATGAGGGTGATTGGGGGCGGTGAGTTGCGGGACTCCTTCCGGACAGACTGAAAGTCTGACCTACCTTGACGTCACGGCTCGATCACGAACACGTCCCGATTCCAGATCTGGCCGAGCCCCTTCCCGTCCTCACACTGGAAGTCATAGCCCACGAAGAGATAAAGCCGACCGCCGGCTTCCGCTCCCCGATGGCGCTTCAGCCGGAGTGGCGCGTCGCCGGTTGCCTTCACTTCACTCCATAACTGGCTCTTTGGATCATACTTCCAGATGCCGTCGGTGACGTTCTGCGGGAAAGGTGCACCGCACCCTGCGGCCCCCTGCGGAATGTCCCCGCCATGGACATATAGTGCGCCTCCGAGACCTCCGGCAGCGGAATAGTTGCGCGGTGGAGACGGTTTGATTGGGGGCTCTGCGGCTACCTGCTTCCATTCCTTTTTGGAAATGTCGTACTCCCACGTGTCCGTGAGGATGCCAAACTTGCCTGTTCCGGGTTCGATACTCTCGCCGCCGTAGATCACCAACCTGCTCTCCCGAATGCCGGATCCGGTTACCGCTTCATGCCGAGGCGGTGGAGCGCCTTCGGCTTCATTGGGAATGAGTTGCGTCCACTCACGAGTCGTCAGGTCCAGCATCCAGAGGTCATTGCGAGTTTCCATCTGGTTTGAGACACCGCCGAAGACGTACAACGAATCTCCCACCGCCCATGCACTCGCGCCCGAACGGCCGGACGGCCCCTCGTTGCCCGGCGTGATCTTCTGCCAGGTGTGATCCTCCGCGGAGTAAACCCAGAGATCGTCATAGGCGACGTAATCCTGAAACTTCGGACCGTATTTCGAGCCGCCAAAGATGAAGAAACGCCGCTTCTCAGGATCGGCTGCAGTTCCGGCGAAGGCACGGGGTGCAGGACGCTCTCCCTCGCTCTCGACACGTTCCCAGCGGTTGTCCGCAGTCACAAAGCGGTAGAGGTCATCGTGAAAGAGGTTCGTCCCTTTTGCGAAGTTATCGAAGACACCGCCAAAAAGGTAGATGTCCTGCCCGATCGCAGCCACGGAGGGGCTGGAGCGTTCCGAGGGTTTCGGGCCTGACGTTTCCAAGCGTGTCAAGGTAGCCGCCAGCACTTCGCTCATGATAAGGGCACCGCTGATGCCTAGCACAAGGCCAAGGCACTTGGTACGATGTCTCAAGTGAGATGAGGTTGGGTGTGCGCAGGTCGATTTGGTCCGGCCGATTGAGGTCATCATCATGCTCGTTCTTCGATTGGAGGACGTCACCCAAGAGAATCGCAGGGTAACGGGGGAACGTCCCTGCGCGTAGAAAATGACGAATGACGAAGCTGGTAAGCTG
>CBINJX010001074.1:0-1849 GCA_966251085.1 uncultured Verrucomicrobiales bacterium | reverse complement strand
CGAAAACTTTCAGTGAATCGTGGTATCGTATCGCCGACCGGCGGGTGGCGCTGCGGCCGCATGTGGAGGTGCGCCGCCAGGTTTTCCGCGGCGAGCGTTCGTATGTGCTGCGTGATCCGTTCACGAACGCGTTCTTCCGGCTCCGGCCCGCGGCTTATCAGTTCGTCGCGCGACTCTCGGCCGATCGCACGGTGGATGCGGTCTGGCGTGAATGTCTCGAAGCCGATCCGGAACAGGCGCCGGGACAGGATCAGGTGCTGCGGTTGCTGGCGCAGCTGCATGCGAACAACCTGATCCAGTCGAACCTGCCGCCGGACAGCGCCAAGATCTTCGAGCGTTATCAGACACGCCGTCGCCGTGAGACGCATGCGCGATTGGTGAACATCCTGTTCACCCGCTTTCCGCTGCTGAATCCGGATCCTTTCCTGCGGAAGATTCTGCCGCTGCTACGGAAGGTGATCAGTCCTGCCGGGGCACTGGTGTGGTTGGGTGTGGTGATGGTCGCGCTGAAGACACTCTTCGACAACGCCGGGGAGTTCGCCATGCAAAGCCAGGGATTGCTTTCACCGGGCAACATCCCGTGGCTGGTTCTCGCGCTCATCGGACTCAAGCTTTTCCACGAGTTCGGTCATGGCGCAGTGTGCCGCAGGCTGGGGGGCGAGGTGCCGACGCTGGGAATCATGCTGATGATCTTCACGCCAGTGCCGTTCGTGGACACCACCTCGTCGTGGGCGTTCCAAAGTCGATGGCATCGTGCGTTTGTTGGGGCGGCCGGGATGATCTTCGAGGGATTCATCGCCGCGCTGGCGGTGCTGGTCTGGGCGAATACCGGAGCGGGTGCATTACACAGCATCGCCTACAACGTGATCTTCATCGCGTCGGTGGCGACGCTGCTCTTCAACGTCAACCCGCTGCTACGCTTCGACGGCTATTACATCCTCTCCGATCTGCTGGAGATCCCAAATCTGCAGGGGCGGTCTGCCCTGCAGGTGAAGCATCTCGCGGAACGCTGGCTCTTTGGCGTGAAGCAATCGCAGAGCCCTGCCTCAAGTGGGCGCGAGGCTTTCTGGCTCGGTGCCTATGGGGTGCTCAGTCAGGTCTATCGTATCTTTCTTTCCGCCTCGATCCTGCTATTCGTCTCGGGGCAGTTCCTTCTGCTCGGTCTCATTCTGGCGGTGGTAGGGGCGGTTACGTGGCTCGTCGTGCCGGTGGTGAAGTTCGTGAAGTATCTCGCCACGGCTCCGCAATTGCACAAGACGCGCGGCCGCGCGCTCGTGGTTTCTGCCGCTGTGCTGGCGGGCGGATTTGCCCTGCTCCAGGGAGTGCCTGCACCGAACAGCTTCCGCGCACCGGGAGTGCTGCGCGCCTCTGCGGAGAGCGGGATCAGCACCGCCACGGATGGGCGGGTGGAGGAGATTCTCATCCCTTCCGGGGAACGCGTTACCCGCGGCACGCCGCTGGTGCGTCTGCAGCATCCCGAACTGGCTTGGGAGATCGTTGCCGTTGAGGCACAGCTCAAGGAAGGGCGTGCGTTGCGTGAGCGGGCAATGCAGGAAGCGGTGGCAGATATGGAGCCGATCGATAGCCGCATCGCGGCGGTGGAGAAGCTGTTGCGCCGGCTTCGTGAGGATGCCGAGGCGTTGGTGATCCGTGCACCGCATGACGGCGTCTGGGTAGCGCCGGATGTTGCTCAGCTCAAGGGAACCTGGCTGCCCCGTGGTACGGAGTTGGGGCAGGTGGTGGATCTCGATCGCTTTCATTTCTCTGCAGTCATTTCGCAGGAGGAGGCATCCAGGCTATTTGCCGGGGAGATTCGCAAGGCAGCCGTCAGGCTCTACGGTACGAGTGG
>CBINJX010001073.1:0-1861 GCA_966251085.1 uncultured Verrucomicrobiales bacterium | reverse complement strand
TGCGATCTCCGCGGACGCCCGTTCTCGCCAGTATATCGACACTTGAGCGGGAATCGCGGATCGCACCGGAGCTTCGCGAGGAGCTTGGGATGGCCCGCCGTAACGTGGAACTCGAGGCTCGATTGATCGACGACTTGCTCGATCTCACCCGGATCGTCCGCGGAAAACTTACACTCCATCTCGAACCGGTCGAGCTCCGCAATCTCGCGGAGCATACAGCTGCCAGTGTGCTGGAGCTTCAGGAAAAGGATATCGACTTCGCCATCGAATGGAGTGCCGCCGAATCGTTTGTAAATGGTGATCGCTCTCGCCTGACTCAACTGCTGTGGAATCTCCTGAAGAACGCAGCCAAATTCACCATAGGCAGCACCCCTGTCCGGCTGCGGGCAAGGAACCAGGAGGGGGGACCTAATGATCAGCCATGGCTGGTAATCGAGGTGGAAGATCAGGGGGTAGGCATCGAGCCCGATGTGCTGCCGAAGGTGTTTAATGCTTTCGAGCAGGGCGACATCCGGATCACGCGGCGCTTCGGCGGACTCGGCTTGGGTTTAACGATCAGCAAGGCCATTGTGGAGATGCACGGTGGAGAGATTGAGGCGGCTAGTGAAGGGCACGGCTTTGGGGCTCGCTTTATCGTGCGCCTGCCTACGATTCCGAAACCATTGACGGCAAGGGAGCCCGTACCGCCCGGAGGACAGAAGGTAGAGGTGCCCGTGATGGCCGGAACACGACTGTTGCTGGTTGAGGATCATGCCGATACTGCGGCAATTCTCAGTAAGCGTCTCCGAAGGGTGGGCTATCAGGTAGTGCATGCTGACTCTGTAGGGGCTGGACTCTCGGCAGCAGAGCAGGCCGCAAATGCGGGCGAGCCCTTTGAATTTGTGCTCAGCGACTTGGGATTGCCCGATGGCACCGGATTCGAATTGATGAGAACCCTTTCCAGGAAACATGGCCTGCGAGGAGTCGCACTCAGCGGTTTTGGGATGGAAGCCGATGTTCGAAAGAGTGAAGAGGCCGGATTTCTCCGGCACCTGACCAAACCCGTCGATTTTGAGCTGCTCAAACGCGTTCTGGCCCAGTCGCTGGGCGGCGCGGAAGAGGAAGAAGCACGGCGGTAAGCGGCATCCCTCCGTGCGCACCAACCGCAGGGCACCGCCGCCGCATTCCGTCGTCCATTACGTCCCTCCAGTACGCCCCTCCGCTCGATACCGGAAATCCCGAAACTGGTTCGGGTCACCGGAATGCCCTGCTTCTGCCGCATGCAGGATATTTACCATCTCCCGCGCTGTGACGTAATGAAACCGCACGCTCGGATCGCTCTCCATCCACGAGCGAATCGCCCGATGAAACTGGCGCATCGGTTCACCGAGCAACATTCGGCTGTTCTCGGGTTTTGTGCCGTGGGTGTGCAGTTTGACAAAAACCCAATTCGGCCGGCCTTCAACAGTAATGCGGCAATCCATCCAGAGCCGGAGCCGGTCTTTGGTCGGAGGATTCGTCCCGGTGAGATCGCTGTTTTCGATGCGCGGAAGCAGCCCCCATTTCCGGCGTTTCCAATTCAACCCGAGCGGCCCCTGCACGATCAGCAATTCATCGTCGGCTGCAGTCTGGGGTTCGCGAGAGGCACGAACGCGGCGACCAGTGTCGTGAGACTTCGGTTGGTCTGTGCCTTGGGCATAGTAGAGGCTGTTGATGGTGTGGGTCTGTGTGCGATTCGGCGCCGAAGGAAGGGTGAAATCCGCATAACAACCGGTCTGTCGAAGCACGCTCAATTCGTTGCGCACCCCGCAGAAGCGGCCGTGTGGATGGGAGTTGTCGAGAGCCCCGTTGCCGTGGATGAAACCATAGCGGATCGCTCCGG
>CBINJX010001072.1:0-1870 GCA_966251085.1 uncultured Verrucomicrobiales bacterium | reverse complement strand
TCGCTAATGAGGCTCTGCTCCTGATTACAAAACCTTGCCTTCGCCCATCCGAAGATTCCGGCGTGAATACACAACCTGAAAGTGTCGCATTCAGGGTGCACACCGCGAGTCTCCAACCAGAAAGTTTAGCATCTCAGGATCAATCCCTGATTATTTCACCCGTCAGCTTCGTTGCCGGTCACCTCGCTAACGGACATCAGGGTTAAAGCTTGGTTGAGAGAATCAAAAGTTTCGTACCGCTCCTCCGGCCACTTACGGATGCTGGCTGATGAGGTGCCATTGTGGGTCAAAGATACTCCGCCGTTCCCAGCGGGCAGGGCAACTGCGTGACCTCACAGAAATCAGGCCCGGGAAATCGCCACTTCGTCCCCGAGTCCCGCCACTCCACACTCGACACCCGAGCGTCGGCCCACAAAACTCCGCCGCCCTATGAGATTCGCCAACCAGGTCGCCATTGTTACAGGTGCGGGACGCGGAATTGGTCATGCCATCGCCCTTCGGCTCGCCAGCGAAGGATGCCGCGTCGCGGTCGTCAGCCGCACCGAACAGAACGCCGTCCGCACGTCCGATGAAATTAACGCTCAGTACGCCGGTCTTTCCAAAGCTTACGCAGTTGATGTCGCCAGCCATGCTGCCGTGAAATCGCTCGTGGAGGAGATCATCTCCGACTTCTCCCGCGTGGATATTCTGGTCAACAACGCCGGTCTTACCCGCGACAATCTGTCGATGCGGATCAGTGAGGATGACTGGGACGTGGTCCTCGATACAAATCTGAAGGGTGCCTTCAACTTCATCCAGGCCGTCTCGCGGACAATGATCAAGCAGCGCTCCGGCCGGATCATCAACATCGCCTCTGTCGCGGGGCTGATGGGCAATGCAGGCCAGGCAAATTACGCCGCTTCCAAGGCCGGCCTGATCGGTCTTACCAAGGTGATCGCGCGCGAGCTCGCGAGCCGGTCTATCACTTGCAACTCTGTTGCGCCGGGATTCATCAACACCGATATGACCCAAGGTCTCTCGGATCAGGTAAAGAATGCGGTGCTGCCGCAGATCCCGCTTGGGAAGTTCGGCGAATCTGAGGATATCGCCGCGGCAGTGGCGTTCCTCGCTAGCACCGAAGCAAAGTACATCACCGGCCAGACGCTCACCGTGGATGGCGGAATGGTGATGGCGTAACAAGCGGTGTATGCAGTGGGAGTATCTCACATACAAGTACCGGACCTACGGTCTATTCGGGGGAAAAATCGATCCTTCAGAGATATCCCAAACGCTAAACCGTTTCGGCGCACAAGGGTGGGAGTTGGTGTCAACTCTCGACCCGAGGAATGCCGGAGGTGGGCGACGAGAATTCATCATGATTCTCAAGCGCCCACTTAACGGATAGACGCGCTGACAATACGCATTTCACCATGCAGCTCTATCTCCTCCGTCACGCTGATGCGGATACGATCGCAGAAACCGATGACGCCCGTCGCCTTTCCGGCAAGGGCGTCGATCAAGCCCGCCGAGTCGCTCGCTTTTGCGAGAAAAACGAACTCCAGCCTGCGATCATCCTGACGAGTCCGCTCCGTCGCGCACAGGAGACTGCAACCATCGTATCCGAACTTCTGCGAGCGGAGATGCTTGTGCAGCCTTGGCTGGCGTGCGGGATGCACCCCGAAACTGCCTTCAGCGAACTCGCAGCATTTCGCTCCCAGACGAGTGTGATGCTCGTGGGCCACGAGCCCGACTTCTCCCAACTCTGCGCGCACCTGCTTGGGCTCCCCAGCAGTGTGCTCGTGCACATTCGCAAAGCCTCTCTTACCCAATTCGACGTTCCCACGCTTCGCCCGGGAACAGCCAGACTAGAATTTTCGATCCCATGTCGTCT
>CBINJX010001071.1:0-1896 GCA_966251085.1 uncultured Verrucomicrobiales bacterium | reverse complement strand
TTCCGATCGAGGAGGGTGGCACGCAGGTTCTCTGCCGTGTCATTGTCATGATGCAGGTGCACCTCGGTCTCGCTGCCTGTCGCATGGCAGAGCTCGGCGAGTTGTTCGACCACGTCGGCATCATACTGCTCGACCGGGTAGAAGAAGGTGTGCCGGGGAGGAATTCCATCGGCGTCCTTGAATTCACGTGTGAGTGCGGTGAATCCCGTTTTCCATGTGGCAACCCGCTCCAGTGCTTCGGGCTTTTCGGCCCCATGGAACGGTTTGTAGTGATCGCAGATGGCGATCATCACATGGCGCGTGCCCAGTGCACGCTGCACGGATTTGCTTCGGGCCGCCCAAGCTGGCAGCCAGATGTCGAGCGCCTTGAACATCTGCCGACTGTTTAGAAGAGCGTGTAGATGAAAGGGGCCGCAGGAGTTGCGCTGAGGATCAGCAGAACGCCAAAGAGCAACAGCACGATCAGGATGGGAATCATCCAGAACTTCTTGTTCTGCCAGAGCATATCCCACAGTTCGCGTCCCAGACTGATGGGTTTGCCGCTGCCTGCCTCACGAAACGATTTAGACTTATCCGAACTCATGTGGGTATGGAAGAAAGTGGGGAATTAGCCACAAAAAGACAAAGGACACAAAAAGGCGGAGGAAGAATCTCCGTCGCAATCTGTTTTTGCACCTGTGAGACCTCTGCGGAAGCCCTAGAACTGCCGAAAGTAGCGCTCCGGATCCACGTTCTCCTCTGCAGTTTCCCAATAGCTTTTTGCGTCAGATCCGAGCCGCCGCTGAAGCGGATCGCGCCCGATCAGCCGGAAAACGAGCGCGAATGGTGTGAGAACCAGGTAATAAGCCGCCGCAAGCAGGAGATTGCTGGTGATGATCCCGATGGAGGCGCCAAGTACGTACCAGGCGATGTAGATCGGGCGCGCGGCTTGGGGGCGCAGCCATGCGAGAAGGCCCAGAAATGCACCAATGCAGGCCCCGAAAAAGAGCGGCCACGAGACCGGGAGCCATTCCATCCAATCTGCAAGGATCAGCAGAACCGCAATGAGGTCAAAACCAACAAAGAGGACGCGCCCGAATTCACGCCGCTTGGCAAGGTCCGGGTTCCAATCGATCTCTCGGAAAGGGTTGATCATGGGGCGTTAATCGAGGTCGAATTTGGCCAGGTGCTCCGCGCGTTTCTGCTCGCTCATGGCGGGTTGATCTTTCTTTCGCAATACGCAGTTCTCGAGCACCAGCGCGTCCATGTCGGTGGCGAGGAAGCAGCGGAGTGCATCCTCCGGAGTGCAGACGATTGGTTCGCCTCGCACATTGAAGCTTGTGTTGATGAGCACGCCTGAGCCGGTCTGGTTTTTGAATTCCTGCAGCAGCCGGCGAAAGCGGCCGTTTCGCTCATCCACGGTCTGAACTCGCGCGGAGTAATCGACGTGTGTGATGGCCGGGATGGACGAACGGACAACGTTCACGCGCCGCAGCAGGTCCGGATCACGCTGGATCGCTTCTTCTTCGGCGCTCAACGGGCGGCGCAGTTCCTCTCGTATCGGCGCCACCAGGAGCATGTAAGGGGAGACTGTGTTCAGATCAAAGAACTGCGAGCAGTCCTCGGCGAGAACTGCCGGTGCGAAGGGGCGGAACGATTCGCGGAATTTGATGCGCAGATTCATTTGCGCCTGCATCTGCGGATTGCGGGCATCGCCTAGAATGCTCCGGCCACCCAAGGCGCGCGGACCATATTCCATTCGCCCCTGGAACCATCCGACAACCTCCCCCTCTGCGAGCGCCCGTGAAATGCAGCCCAGGAGATCTGCTTCGTTTTCGAAATATTCGTGCGGCACGGAGCGCGCCTGTAGCAGCTCTCGGATTTCGTGATTCGAAAAGCTCGGGCCAAGCAGGGCGC
>CBINJX010001070.1:0-1898 GCA_966251085.1 uncultured Verrucomicrobiales bacterium | reverse complement strand
GCTCTATTTCTTTTTCCCGGCAAGGTTTCGGCCGGTTTGAATACAAGAAGATGATAGGATTTGCTTGGGTGGCCTTGTCTCGACGGGTATGTAGCGGACATGCAGTCTCTTCCCCTCCAGGAACTGGAAGCAATCGCCCCTCGGCAGCTTCGGAACTACCGGGTTCGGCGCTACCGTGGTGATGATTTCTGCTCTTCGCTTCAGGATTTCGCCGAGCCAGACCAGAGGCGGATTCGGAAACTGTACGGAGTCCTATGTGAACTCTTTGACCTCCTCAAAAGCTCCCGTGAACAGCAGGAGTTCAGTACATCGCAGAAGCGTTGTGAAGAGTTCGAGCGTTTCCTCCGTCATCTCGACGTCGATCGTTTTGCTGCAGAGATTCGTGAACTTGGGATTGCGAGCATCAATGGGAACCCGCCTCCGATGCTCTCCAGAACACTTCACGACATTCGCGGTGGAGGGTTGACCTCCCTGATTGGCAACCTCCAGCTGGCTGCATTTGCAGGGGTGGATGAATCGCTGCTGACCACTGTGTTTTACCTGACCCGCGATCATCTCAAGATCATGCGGAATGCCCTCACGGGACTCGACGACGAACGCCGGAATGCTGACCTGGAGTTGAAGCTCCATTCCATTCACCTCCTGGTGGAGAAGTGGAGTCAGGCGCGTCTTTTCACCCCCGAGCACCAGCCGGTTCCCGTCTCCATCGACAGCCATTTCGACGGGAATATCTCAGAGTGTTGCGTAGAGTTCGGGGCCCTCGATCGAGTGCTCTACAATCTCTTGAACAATGCCGGACGACATACTTCAGACGGAGGAGTCAGCGTTGTCTTGCTGCCCGTGCCGAGTCTTCAGGAGGCGAATGATCTGCGCTTTGTCGTTCTCAATCAGGTGAGTGCCACCGATCTCGAACGGCTGCATGCGATCTCGGGCGGAAGTGATGATCTGCGGCAAATTTTTACCCCGGGAGTATCCACGACAGGCTCAGGGCTGGGGCTCTCAATCGTGGCCGATCTGGTGGCGAATGCTTATGGACTGCCTGACCGTGTGGAGACCTTGGGTGACCGGTATCTTGGTGCCCGGTTGGTCGGGAATACTTTCGCCGCCTGGTTCCACTGGCCTCTTTCTCACGAGGTATAGCTCGTGACAATAAGGTGAGCGGCGGGGGCGCTTCCTACGGACTTATCAGGGGATAGGTATCGGGACCGATACCGGAGTTAAGGCCGTTTCCTATTAGAAAGGAGACATTTCTATGAGTGAGTCCGAATCGAGTGCATCCCGCCAAACGGCTTTTCAAGAAATCGAGGTCCGTATCAACGACGTGGACTCCATCGAGTCCGAGGAATTGCTTCGCAATGCCTTTAAAGATCTGCCGGGTATTCGCGCTGCGCGGATCATGCGGGGCGGGGCGACGATCTCCTATAATCCGGATGGAATCTCAGTGGAGCAGATTCGCGATTTTATCCAGAGAGCCGGGTTTACTGTGGACGGAATAGAAGGCGGTCGCCGCTCTCCAGAGCGCCGTGGCATGAAGGACACAGGCAAGGAGATCTGGCGGGCGTGATCGCCGGGCAGCGAGAGAGTCGCCGTTCACCGGTCTCCTGAACCGCTCCCTGAGGACCACGAGTCTTCAATCCCACGAAACGCTATAGATATGAATTTATTCTTTTTAACCCGTTTAGAACGAATCTTCCGAGCACCCGAACATTATGGTGACTCTGTGAAGGGCGGAGGACATCCAAGCGATGAGACGGTGCCTGCCGAGGAGGAAATCCGAGACGCGATGGGAAACCTCGTTCCTTCGCGAGGCAGGGTTCCCGGGACCAACGATCCCGGCGTGCCGGGCAGTCGCACGCAGACTGCAGGAGACAAACCGCTCCGCGCTGACAGTGCTCATC
>CBINJX010001069.1:0-1909 GCA_966251085.1 uncultured Verrucomicrobiales bacterium | reverse complement strand
CGCCGAACGACGGTTTCATTCAGGGGATCAGTCAGCCGACGGAGCCGCTGCCGGGCATCCCATTCAACGGCGACGCGATGCATACCCTGCTGCAGATCACACCGGAGGATGCCGCGATCCTGCACGGGCTCTCCAGAGAGGAGCTGCACGATGTCAACGTGCTCGCCTATCACTCTTGGGATGTGAACCGGCACCGCATCGCCGGGGTGCGCTCTGAGGATGGAGTGCTGCAGTTCACGGGCGGTGGCGGGCAGGCGTTTTTCCAACCCGAGCCGTACCAGCGGCTGCACTTCGAGAACTTCCGCGGTGCGCTCGATCAGCCCGGTGAATGGTTCCTCGCTCGCGACGGCACTCTTTCGTATCTCCCCCGCCCCGGTGAAACTCCCGAGACTGCGGAGGTCTGGGTGCCGATCGCTCCCCGCTGGCTGGTGTTCGAAGGGTTTCCCGAGAAGAAGCAGCTCGTGGAAAAGATCACGTTCCGCGGGCTGATCTTCCGCTTCCAGGGCTACACGCTCGATGAAAAGGGTGCGTTCTTCGGACAGGCGGAGAATGGGCTGGGCGCAGCTATCGAGGCAAACGGCGCTCGCGGCTTAACATTCGAGAAGTGCGAATTCGCTCACACCGGCTCGAACGTGGCGTGGTTCCGTCGGGGCTGTCGCGACATCACGGTGCGCGGATGCTGGATGCATGATCTGGGCGCGGGTGGAGTGAAGATCGGCGATCCGGGCGTTTCGGATTCCGGTCCACAACAGACGAGTGGTGTGACTGTCGAGAACTCGATCATTCACTCCGGTGGCCGGTACTTCATGGGGGCAATCGGAGTGACGATCTTTCATGCACACGACAACGTCATCCGGCACTGCGACATCGCGGACTTCTTCTACACCGCGATCAGCATCGGCTGGACCTGGGGCTACCGCCCGAGCGCATGTGCGCGAAATGTCGTGGAGAACTGCCATCTGCATCATCTCGGCTGGGGTGTGCTGAGCGACATGGCCGGGGTTTATACGCTCGGACCGCAGCACGGCACGGTGATCCGGGGCTGTCATATCCACGATATTGGAGTCGCCAGCTACGGCGGCTGGGGGATGTATAATGACGAGGGAAGCACCGGCATTCTCTGGGAGAACAACCTCATCCATCACACACAGGACGCGGGATATCATCAGCACTACGGCCGAGGGAACATCGTCCGGAACAACATCATCGCGTTCTGCGCGCAGGAGCACGTGCGCCGCAGCCGGCCGGAGGAACACCTCGCCTTCTCTTTCGAGCGCAACATCGTGCTGCTGGGCGAAGGCAAACTCTTCGCGCACCTGGATCAGAACTGGCACGATGGCCGTGTCGCCCTGCATGACAATCTCTACTGGAAGCCCGGTGGCACGATCCGGGATTTCGCAGGAAAGACCTGGGAGGAATGGCGGGCAATCGGACAGGATACCGGCTCGCTGGTTGCCGATCCTTTCTTCATGGATGCAGCAAATGGTGACTGGAGACTTTACCCGGATTCCCCTGCTTTGGCGCTCGGGTTCGTGCCCTTCGATTGGCGCAAGGCAGGCGTACAAGGAGACAACGAGTGGCGGAAGCTCGCCGCCCGTGAGTTCCCGCCGATGAAGTACGGGACGAAACCGAAGCCCTTGCCACTCGCGCTGCGTGATGGGTTTGAGATCACGGCGGCAGGCGGCAAACCGATGCAGGCCTCTGCCACAGCGAAGACCGGGATCGCCGTAGTGGAGACGACCCCAAGCTCGGGCAAACGCTGCCTCGAACTCACCGACACTCCGGAGACCGAGCCGGCCTACGATCCGCATTTCTATTACTCTCCCAACCACGAAAGCGGCATCACCACAGTCGCCTTCGACGTGCGGCTCGAACCGGATTGTCTGATCATCGAGATCGAAGACAACGG
>CBINJX010001068.1:0-1918 GCA_966251085.1 uncultured Verrucomicrobiales bacterium | reverse complement strand
TCAGCTACAGCCTGTCGCAGGGGGTGCAATACTGTTATCAGGTGCAGGCATATCACAGTAAGCTGTCAAGCGATGGCGTTTATCGCACTGCTTACTCGACGGTGGCGGATACAGCATGCGCCATAATTCCCGTCCCCACCACACCGCCGGAAGGTTCCTACACGATTACAGTAAGCCCGATCAGCAGCGCGATGCTTTTAGTGACTCCAGTGTGGAGCGGTGGCTCGAATCCGCCTGCGTTCAGGATCTATCGCTCGATTGATAACGGTTCGAGCTGGACGCAGATCAATCCTTATCCTGGCGGTGGCGGCACGCTGGTGGATGATGTCGTGAGCGAGCAGAGGGCATGCTACTACGTGATCGCGTTCAATGCCGCGGGTGACGGCCCACATTCGAACACCGCGTGCGCTACGGCACCGAACGGACCCAGCGGTCTGGTGGCAACTTCGGTCGACGCGCAGACTCTGGAGCTTACATGGACCGACAACTCCTCGGTCGAGGAGGGCTATCAGATCATTACCTGGATCAGCCAGGGAAGTCCAGATAACGCCGGCGTGACCGAGTATGAGGGTGGGGTTCAGTCCGAGGTACCTGCCAACTCCACAACTGTGCGAGTCCCGAAGCTAGCGCCTCCTCCCTACAGCTCCGTCTTCTACTTCGTCGTCGCGAAAAAAGACGGCGGGAGATCAGACCCTTCAAACATGGTCTACGCAACGGACATGCTTCCGTGAACGTGTTGTCAAACGGCGGGATTTGATCCGATTGGGTCAAGCCGAAGGCGAAGACCCGAGGACTAAAGCGCCGCGGCCTGAAAATGAAAAATGTCTGGCGAAAGCCGGGCAATTTTCATTAACCGAGCTAGGGATTTGATCCGATTGGGTCAAGCCGAAGGCGAGAACCGAGGACTAAAGCGCGGCGGCCTGAAAATGAAAATGCCCGGCGAAAGCCGGGCAATTTTCATTATCGGGACGGCGGGATTTGAACCCGCGGCCCCCTGAACCCCATTCAGGTGCGCTACCGGGCTGCGCCACGTCCCGCTCTCTTGCGAGAAGCAGTGCGCAATCTAGCCAACTGAGAGAGTTGGGGTAAAGTCTGATAACACGATCTTTGTCACAGCATTATTTTCTTCGCGTGTCCATCCCCGAGCTGACCACCCAGCAGCAGGAAGAAAGAGACCTTGGCTTTGGCTCCGTTGTCGGCCAGGCCAATGAGAAACGACTGCTCAATCGCGACGGAACTTTCAATCCCCGCCGCGAAGGAATGGGATTTCTCCATTCCCTGAGTGCATATCACTTCCTGCTCACCATCTCATGGCGCCAGTTCATCATGGTGGTGACGGCAGGATACCTGGCAGCTAATCTCGTCTTCGCAATGGCCTACATGGCTGCCGGTCCGGACGCAATCATCGGACAGGATGCATCCAAGTTCGGAGGAGAATTCGGACGCGCATTCTTCTTCAGCGTCGAGACACTCGGTACAATCGGCTACGGCAACATTCAGCCGAACGGCGTGCTTCCGAATGTCATCGTCACAATCGAATCTCTCACCGGTCTTTCAATTCTTGCACTCGGCACCGGAATTCTCTTTGCCCGGTTCTCGCGGCCAACCGCACAGATCGTATTCAGCGACCGTGCGGTGATTGCACCGTACAGGAACATCACAGGGTTGATGTTCCGCCTTACCAATGGCCGCGCAAATCAGCTGATCGAGCTCGAGGCAAAAGTTCTCTTCACACGAATGGAAGGCGATTCGCGCCGGTATGACCAGCTGGAGCTCGAGCGAAAGCGCCTGGTATTCTTTCCGCTGAGCTGGACAATCGTCCACCCAATCGACGAGAAGAGCACGCTGTATGGAATGACTCGCGAAGATCTCGTTGAAAAGGATGCGTAAGTCCTGGTCCTGCATTCCGGCATCGACG
>CBINJX010001067.1:0-1923 GCA_966251085.1 uncultured Verrucomicrobiales bacterium | reverse complement strand
ACGGCACAGCGGCCCCGGAAGCGATGAACTCAAGAAGCTCAATGCGAAGATCAAAAATGACTTCGACAAGATTTGGGGTGAACTCGGCGCTGTGGCGCAGCCCAGGAAAGTGGACCTGCCGAATACTGAGGTGACGGGGAACGAAAAAACGACTCTGGCGAAGCTCCGCAAAACCGACGCGGACAAGTTCGATAAGACGTTTCTCAAAGTTCTCGATAAGGAGATGAAAAAGACTGCGCAGGTCTTCGAGGCGGCGGAAAAGAATGTTCAGGAGCCGGAGCTCAAGACTGTGGCCGCCAATTGGACGGCGAAGGTGAAGGCGTACGCTACTGAGGTAGCCGCTGCTGAAGATGCGGCAGGAAAGCGCAAGTGAGCCGTCAGGTTCACGAAGCCACCGTTTACTTTCGTTCTGAGACGGGCGCGGATTCATTCCGCGCCCGTTCTGTTTTCCATTATGCCCGGATGAACGCGCGTGATGGACGCGGGCCGATACACCGCTGATCCCCATTAATACATGAATGGCTCCGCCCGGCGTGCTTTTCCTCAAGTACTTCTACCGCTGATCCTGGTTGTCGCGACCCTTTACCTCGCGAAGGATTTCTTCATCCCGCTGGCGCTGGCAATTCTCTTCTCGTTCCTGCTGGCGCCGGTGATCAAACGCTTGGAGCATTGGAAGTTCAACCGCGTTACGGCGGTCCTCTGTACGACCGCGATCGCTTTCGTGATCATCGGAGGCCTGTTTTATACAATTGGCGGACAGCTGATCGACCTCGCTGGCGATCTTCCCAAGTACAGGAGTAATCTTCAGGCGAAGGCGGCGGCGTTCAGGACCACGAAAGAAAGTCCGATCAGCAAAGCGAAGGAAACCATTCGCGAGGTAACCAAGGAGATCTCTGGCCAGACGGGACCTGCCGCTCCAGGCGTCGCCTCGCCGTCAGGGCAGGGGACGACGCCTGCGCCAGTTGCACCTGCGGCACCGGCCGCAGAGGAGCCTGTTCCGGTGGCGGTTGTAGGCACGCCGGATAGTGCCTTTGAGATTATCAAGAGCTTCGTGGAGCCTTTGCTGAACCCATTGGCCACAGCCGCGCTGGTGATCGTATTCGTCATTTTCATCCTGCTGAATCTGGAGGATTTGCGAGACCGTGTAATTCACCTCATTGCTCATGGGCATCTTCAGATCACCACGAGTGCGCTGGATGAAGCAGGGCGCAAGGTAAGCCGATATCTTCTCGCTCAGTTGATCGTGAATGTGACATACGGCATTCCGATCGGGCTCGGACTTTATTTCATCGGGATTCCGAACGCGACCCTCTGGGGGCTGCTGGCGATCGTGCTTCGGTTCATCCCCTATATCGGCCCGTGGATCGCGGCATCGTTCCCGATTGCACTTTCTCTCGCTGTGGCTCCCGGCTGGAATCTGCCGCTGATGACCATTGCTCTGTTTGTAGTGATCGAGTTGATCAGCAACAATGTCATCGAACCTTGGCTATACGGGGCGAGTACCGGTCTTTCTCCTGTGGCGGTGATCGCGGCGGCTGCGTTCTGGACATGGCTGTGGGGGCCTGTGGGATTGCTGCTGGCCACGCCGCTCACCGTGTGTATCGCTGTTCTCGGGAAGTATATCCCGAGCCTCTCCTTTCTCGATGTATTGCTCGGGGATCGGCCGCCGATCGCTGCCAAAGACCGTTTTTATCAGCGGCTGCTTGCAGAGGACGGGGAGGAAATCTGCGAGATTGCAGAGGACTATACCTCAAAGCATACTCTCACTGAGACTTTCGAGCATCTCATCATCCCAGCGCTTCGGCTGTGTGAACAGGACTATCGGCATGGGGTCCTCAATGACGAAAAGCGAAGCGAGTTGCACCGGCTCGTTCGCGACTTGGTGCTGGATGTCGGCATCGAAAAAGCACCGGAGGTGAAAGA
>CBINJX010001066.1:0-1930 GCA_966251085.1 uncultured Verrucomicrobiales bacterium | reverse complement strand
ATCCCCACCAGAGCGCCATGAGCATGGCTCCAAAGATGAGCGGCGAGTAAACGCCGAAATGCGCCCCGAGGAAGGTGAAGAACTCACCGGGATCGATCTGTGTCGATTTCTGGATACCGGCACGCGCGGTGACATGGCGATAGGTGATCCAGTCGTGCTTCATGTTCCAGAGCACTGGCGGCAGCAGGAAGGGGAGAAAGGCCGCGAGCATCGTCCAGAAGCCTCGGCGCCGGAACTCCTTCCGGTATTTGCCGGTAAGAAGCAGGAGCAGAAGGATCGACAGCAACTGGATCGCGTTTGTCCATTTGCAGAGCCAGCCTAGGCCTATGAGCGCGCCAGTTGCAGGCCACCACCAGCTAAACTCCGGGCTGCGCTCCAGCGCCCGCCAGAAGGTGTAAAGTGCCGCCACCCAGAAGAAGATTGAGAGCGGATCAATGGTCATCACCAGACCGCCAACCTGAAAGATCGGGATACAGTTCAGCGCCAGCACCGTCCAGAGTGCGATCGATTCACTGAAGACCCTGCGCGCAAACGCATATGCGATCAGGCTCGTGCCCAAGGCGAGCAGGGGAGTGAGGAAGCGTACCCCAAATTCATTGTAGCCGAAGAGGTGCGTGCCGAGCCAGATCGCCGCTGCGACACCGGGGCCTTTGCTGTAGTACGAGTAGTCCATCCGCTGGGACCACATCGTGTAATAAGCTTCGTCAGCCGAGAGTTCGATCTGCCCGATATAGATCAGGCGCCAGATTGTGAGGATTGCGAGGAAGAGGAAAACCAGCCGGCGGGAAGTCATGCGGCGAGGAGACGGGGATGGTCGGCGTGAATGCGTGGCAGAAGCCGGTCGCCCTTTTCACGCCAGAGTTTAGCAAGCAGTGCTACGACAAGTGTGGAAACCAGTGCGCCAAGCCCGATCGAAATCAGAACGTCGCTGGGATAATGGGCGCCGGTGTAAATCCGTGAATAGCCTACAAAGAGAGGGATGAGGAATACCCATGCGGCACGGCGGCCAAAGAAGAACAGTGCCACCATCGCCGCCGCCATGGTGTTGGCCGAGTGGGATGAGGGACGAGAACGGCCGTCCACATCAACGCCAGGCTTGGGCTCTTTCGAAAGTTTGATCTTCAGCGGTTTGCCGATCGCAAGGATGCGTGGTGTAGCCTTGGCCAGATCGATTTGCCTTACTCCGGCCATAGCCTGATGCGGCCGTGGTTTATCAATGAGCCGCTTCAGCGACTTGCAGACGAGCCCATCAGTCACTCCCACCGTGATGCACGCAACGAGCAGAAACGCGCGCACGCGGAAGCCGCCACGAATTGCCAGCACAATGAACACGAGCACAAGCAGCGGTGTCCAGAAGTCGAAGCTCGAAAATATCGTCATGAACCAATCCAACGTCGCATTCGTCCATTCCCGATTGATGAGGAAAAGAAGCTTTTGGTCCATGCGGGGTTACGGAGAAGTTGGGGAGGTTATGAGCGTGCTCCACCTTGTAAAGTCACGATTGCTCGTTGGTCTTCTCCTGCTGTCCAGTCTCTCGACTGGTTTTGCGCAGTCGGCGCCGAGCGCACAGGAGATCCTGCGGTCGGTCCGCATGAATCAGGCTGCACAGCAGCAGACCCTCATCGGACACCTGCGGAATGGTCCAAAACGCGTTCCATTTCGGATGACGGTCAGCGGGCCAACGGTCCGGTACGATTTCTCCAAGCCTCCACAAACTTTGATTCTCAGGCTCGGGGAGAACAGCGCGTCTCTTGAAGAAGGTGGGCGCGGAAAGGTAGCTCCCGCGCGTTACGATACCTTGGTGGAAGGTACCGATATCTCTTATGAGGATCTTTCGCTTCGGTTTCTGTATTGGCCGAATGCCCGGGTCGTAGGTGAGGATACAAAACTCACTCGCAAATGTTGGGTGATTGATGCCGTGCCAGGCAGG
>CBINJX010001065.1:0-1931 GCA_966251085.1 uncultured Verrucomicrobiales bacterium | reverse complement strand
CGGGACCGCCGGCCGCATCGCGGCTGACGCGGACGAGGGAGGGTTGCGCCTGCGGGCCAGGGCCCAGCGAGATCGTCCAGGTGGCCCCCTGCGAGGCCACGAAGATCGGGGCGTCGCGATCGATGTCGAAACGGAGGATCTGAGTGCCCTGTTCTAGCAGTTCATCGTCGGGACCTCGACCGTCGTCCTGTTTGAGGCGGTTAACCAGGAAGACTTGGTCGCCCCGTTCATACCGGGAGAAATCGATGATGACATCCATCCGCTCCGCCGGGGCGATGCGGACACTGCTGATCCGATACGGAGCCGCCAGGAGATTGCCGTCGTTGGCGATCAGGATAAACGGCTGCTGCGAGCTGAGAAAAAACTGGTAAAAGCGAGAGGGGGAGCCATTCAGGATACGAAAGCGATATTTTCGACGGGCGACTTTGAAGAACGGCTGGATCTTCCCGTTCACCGTATATTTGTCGCCGAGTTGCCCATCAAAATCGAAGGGATCAAAAAACAGCTGGCCATCGGACCTGAACCGTTTGTCCGCAACCAGGAGAGGAACATCGTACTCACCGCTCGGAAACCGTAGTGCGCCCGGTGTTTGATCTTCTTCATTTCCCGTATCCAGCTCGTCGAAACGTAGATGGAAGCCAGCTAATCCCTTGTAGACATTCTGCGAGGTGAAATCCATCCGGTGGTCGTGGTACCAGAGCGTATGGAGTGTTTCGTTGTCGTCGTTCCCCGCGCAGAAGTTCGGGTAGTGAAAGTCCTTGAACTGGCCTGGACCATAGAAGTCGCCAGGGTACCCGTCACTTTCAGAAGCCGTATGTGCATTATGCAAATGCGTGATCGTTTCAGGTGAGCCGAAACCCGGGCGGGAGAGTGGAAGGTCGTTGTAGATGCGGACGAGAATCGGGTGATCGCTCCGGGTGTGAAACGTGGGGCCCGGGAAGATGCCGTCAAATCCCCAGATGAGATTCGGCGGTAATTCAGGGTGAAAGCTGTGAAGGGCTTCCTTCTCGTGGACCTCGTAGAACTCCTCCGGAGGATATAGATTCCAAGCCTGGTGCTGTGTGGGATCAGGCGGGGTGGGTAGACTCAAAACCGGCTTGGGAACAGGCGGCACGGGAAGTTCCTCCACGAACGGTGTAGTTCGTGGGCTCGGTCGGGGAGACTTCGCAAAAGCATTCCTCCCTTTGACGAGGATGTATGCAGAGCTCCCCACCAGGAGACTCTCCTTGAGAAAAGTACGGCGAGGAACGGCGTGCCGACCTGTGGCATTGTTACGCGTATTCATAAATCCCGGTGCATCTGTCAGGCTGATGCTTGGCGACCCGCAGTCGCCCCACTTGGCGTGTAAGAGTTGAGGTTGGTCCCTCCTCCGTCCAGTGTCGCAGCCATTACGCCGCATTCGGCGGGACGGCTAAGCGATGGGGGAATTCTTCAGACGCGGAGTTCGTTTTTCGTTAACTCGACTTGCAATCGGCCCCATGGAGCTGCTCGCCGATCGCTTGAGTTTAGATGGTGTATTCCAGAAAGTTCGTCTGCTTAGATTTGTGAGAGATTTGTAAACAATTCAGGGGGTTGGATAAATGGGGTGTTTCACCAGCATTAATAATAGGTGGGTGCAGGTAGGAGAGGCATGCGGGCATCAATTTAGGTAGGGGGAGGGTAGATATATTGTCCCGTGGGCATTTGCGGGTATTGCCCCAGCGAAAGCGCCCTGTGGATGCCTCCGGGAAAATGATGCAATTCCAGAGCGGAAAAAAGGTGGTGCATCTGAAAGCCAGACGTTGCAATCGAGGCGCAGGTTTCCCAGGCACGCGAGAGCGATTGATGCATGGCAAGGAGTCGGCGCGAACGAGATCTTGAAGAGCTTCCGACGATGCCGGTAGCGCGGAGGAGAGGGAGAGGAGATGCTCTGCAGCGAAGTGAACTCGTAT
>CBINJX010001064.1:0-1935 GCA_966251085.1 uncultured Verrucomicrobiales bacterium | reverse complement strand
CAGTCCCCATACGGACCAGGAGTTGCGGATACTCTGAGGCACCCGTGGATGGTTCTGTAGGGTCCAGACGAATCCCTGCTGGTATCGTACATGTGCGGCAATGATTTGCGCGCGCTTCTCATAATTTGCTTCCGCGTAGTTCCATCCAGCATCCAGGTCATAGTTGCCCCCGATAAAGTCCGTCGAGAAGCCGGTATCATTGTTTGAGTCCGTCTTTCGATTTGGCATCGGCGACGTCTTGAAAAAGCGGCTCGTCTGGCCGGCAGCGATTGCACGGAAAAGCAACTCGAAGTCGCTCTCCTGATAATCCTGAGGCTTTGGAACCGGGGTCCGGTTGGCGGAGTTGTTCGTCAGGCACATCCGGAAGGTGTAAGCCTGCAGGCGCCGGTCTCCTTCGCCATCCGCACCGCCCGAAGTGGCATTTACCCCTGGCAACAACCCACTCGCCTCCACACCTGGAGTGACATACGGATCGATGCCATTTGGCAGCTGGTTTCCGCCGGATTTCGCGGTCTGAATTCCATTCAGTGTCTCCCCATACTGCTCGTTGGATTCCCGTCCAACGGCATAACTCACTCCCGCTGCAGCCATCAAATCGCCCTCGTAAGTCGCGTCGATGAATATCTTGGCGCGAATACTCGTCCGGCCGTCATCCGTCATAATCTCACTGATTCGCCGTCCCTCACGGCGAACGCCTTCTTCCGTGCGTCTCAACCGGCCACGCACCACCGTCACTCCAGCCTCCGCCATGAGGTCGTCAAAGATCTGACGCGCCACTTTCGGTTCAAAGGTGAACATCATCAGCCGTACCGGGTCTGGGTCGATTCCGGACCGGGAAATGTAGGCGCTCCGCGTTTCAGCAGTCCATGCCTTTTCATCTAGATAGTAGTAATAAATCCGCCGGTAGAACTCGCGCGCTAGTCCGCCGATCGCATCTGGGTTGCCGATGTCCGTCCAGCCAAGGCCGTTACTGGAGAGCCCACCGAGGAACGAATCGGGTGAGAGCATCACCACCCGTTTTCCGAGACGCGCTGCCTGAACTGCCGCGGCCACCGCCCCGGACGTCCCGCCATAAACGCAGACGTCACTGGTGAGCAACGTCGGAGAAGGTGTGTTCTCTGGATGATACTGGACTTCACCAATCAGCTTCCGCTTGAGCAGCGGAATCGTAATCGCCTCGGTAGCAGCGGCAATGGGATGAACCCCATCCGGCACATACGTTTTGAATGTGGATGAGTCGCTTGTTTGCAGGCTGAGCCAGTTCGGAAAATGGTCGATCAGCAGGAGTTTCCGTTCCGCAGCTACCTGTCGATACATCTCGTAATAGCTCGCCAGATCCGGCCGCAGCGTCGCCGATTGATTACTCCCTGCTGGAGAATCCCACACCGAGTTCATCGTCTGCAGAATGATTTCCACCTTCGGATTCTGCGCCTGGATGGCATCGATCATCGTCAGCAAATTCCCTCGCGCATCCGCTACCGAGAGTTGTGGTGTTCCATCGGAATACAGAAACGCATCGTTCATCGCGAACTCGATGAAAACAGTGTCCGGTTGGTGAGCCAAAACCTTGGAGGAGAGCTGCGCCACACCTTCCCCCGAGTTCTTCCCGCTCAATCCACTGTTCACGATAGTGAGTTGTCCGGAGTAGCTGCTATTCAGCCAGCTCTGCATCTGCCCAACCCAGCCTCCCCCCGCAGTCAGACTCGTGCCATACACGACAACCTTGCGAGGCTGACCAGCCGCCAATGCGCGGAGTAGCTCTGAAGCCTGCGCACTCCCCACCGTGAGCAAATATGCGACACAAAGGAGAAAGACAGGTAATCGACGGGGCATTGGGAGATACTTCATCCCGAATGATGATGAGAATCCCCCTAACCTTAACTCCTCCTCTGAAACTACATGGTGAGAGTTATGCGGCTTTCTTGTCTTCGTCTT
>CBINJX010001063.1:0-1941 GCA_966251085.1 uncultured Verrucomicrobiales bacterium | reverse complement strand
CCCAGATCGCCCAGTCTGGCCGCACGGTATAGCACGAGACGGCTCTTCTCCACCGTCATCCACATCTGAGCCAGCCTGTGCTGAAGCCCGGAAACATCCGCGAGACGCTCTCCGGAAAAGTCGTATTGCCGCTCGCGCATATGGGCGATCGTGGTTTTCAGGGCTGCCTGCGCTACTCCAAGGTAGGTCCCCGCCATCGCTGTGAGAAAATACGGTGCGATCACCTCGAACACGTACCAGATCTGATCGCCCTCCGCTCCGAGCAGGTTCTCGGCGGGGAGCCGCACATCGTGCATTTCAAGTCCTCGCGATGAATTCCCGCGCATTCCCATACCGTGCCATGGTTCTTTCCAGTGAAGGTTCGGAAGATCGTTATCGAGAACCAGGCAACTGAATTCTCCGATCCCTGCGAGTTCTTCCACAGCCTGTGCAGAGATTACGTAGGAGTCCGCATGCCCACCGTTCGTGACGAATTGCTTTGTGCCGTTCACCACAAACTCGTCTCCTTCCCGCCGGAGCAAGGTCTGCGGGAGGAAAAAGTGCACACCCGTTCCGGTCTCGGAAACGCTCAGGGTAGTGATATGCTCACCACGGGCAATAGGCCGTAGATAACGCTCCTCATGATACGGTGTGGCCTTCGCCGCAATCACGGCCGAACCGACACAATGCATGCCGAAGCAAATCGCAGAAGATGCACAATGCGCGCCGAGAGCTTCAGTGACTACTGCAAGTGCGAGCAGGCCTTCCTCCATCCCTCCCAGTCGTTTCGGAACATGGATTCCGGAAAGGCCGGCACAAGCAAGGGCATCGAAGGAATGCCGTGGCCATAGGCACTCGGCATCCACTTTTGCCGCACTCGGGGCGAGAACTTCCTGAGCGACTTTTGCGGCGGTGGCCTGGAGCTGCTGAATGCTGGGTGGGAGGAAGTCGGGCATTGTATCTGAATAGGCAAAATACGCAGGTGCGACTCAATAGCTACATCGAAGCACGATAGCCCTCCAACTGTGCCTTCTGCGCGAGTGATTAGCGATGGAGGAATGAGGAATGCCCTCCGCTTCATGGAAGCGCGCCAGTCAGTTGCGAAGCGTTATCCAGAGCATGAGCGACAAGGCCCCCTCGCCAAACGACCTTCCGCATTTCGCCGCCACCGGAAGGGTCATCGGTCGCACCCGCTTCATCGTGCTCGTGCCGGTCGTCGCGGTAATCCTCGTTTCGGTCACGCTATTCCTGCTCGGAGCCATCGAGGGTATAAAGGTGATTTGGCATGCATGGTCCGAGTTCTTCGAAACAGGACAGACCGCCTCTACAAACGTCACGGTAGAGTTCCTGGAAGTAATCGACACGCTTCTCCGCGCGGTAGTTTTTTATGTGGTCGGTGTCGGTTTGTTCTCACTGTTCATTTCTCCGCTCAATCTCACGGCGGCCCTTGGCATTGAGTCGCTAGGCGACCTGGAATCCAAGGTCCTGAGCGTAATCGTGCTCATCATGGCAGTAACCTTCCTCGAGCATTTCACGCGCTGGGACAGTCCGGAGGAAATCCTCCGGCACGCGGCCGCTCTGGCGTTGGTCGTCGGCGCCCTTGTCGCGTTCCAATGGAACACGCGGCGGCATCAGGAGTTTGCCAAGAAACACGAGCCAAACGCCCAGATGCGCGCACAACGGGAAATGTTCACCAAGCAGAAGGAGGAACGGGAGATCCTGCCGGAGGATGTGGGAGGGAAGAGCTGAGAACGGCCAAGGGGCAGTGTGTATGGCGGCACGAAGAGAGGGCTCAGTGAGTACTTTCTTCCCGCTTTCACGCCCTCCCCGTTCGTTGATTGCTTCTCTGAAAGTGAATAGTTGAGAGTATCGAGTTGAGAGCCACGCACTGGCAGATCAGAACGGGGCAGTGTGGCAATGCTGGGGCTGTTTACTAACTTCTGAGCACTGAGCTCGACTTTG
>CBINJX010001062.1:0-1945 GCA_966251085.1 uncultured Verrucomicrobiales bacterium | reverse complement strand
AAGGCCAGATCGGCGGATGTAAAAATGGCCAAAGTCGAGCTGAGCACTGAGCACTTTTTCCCCGCTTTCACGAGCCCCGCTCGTTCGCTGCCCTCAACCCTCACAGGCTCTCCGGGATCGGCACGCTCTTGCCGTGCTGAGCATTCACCAGCACGGCTTCAGTTTTGAAAATCTCGCGATTCGTCGCGGCGTTACTCGCTTTCACTGAGACAGTAACGGAACTCCGCCCGCGCCCGAGCACCTCCGCCTCGATCTTCACGATCTCCCCTTCCGCAGGACCGCTGATGAAATTGAATTCATTGAAAACCTTCGTGACGAAGGTGCACCCCGGGTACGTGAGTGTGGCTGCGATGAACGCCATCTCGTCAGCAAACGCCATCATGGCACCACCGAAAAGGGTGCCAGCGTGATTGAGGTCCTGCGGACGGACGAGTAGATATCTGCTGTAGGATTGGGGCATGCGAAAAACAGGTAGAGGTATTGCTCCCAAAGGAAAAGGCGCTCGGGAATCCCGAGCGCCTGAAGAAATCGAACGTGCCTTTGTTTGCCGAAGCTTACTTCACTTTTAGAAGCTCGACCTCGAAGATCAGCGTCTCGTTCGGCCCGATCAGACCGCCCGCACCGCGCTCACCGTAGGCGAGCTTGGATGGAATATAGAGCATCCACTTGCTGCCCTCCTTCATGAGCTGCAGGGCTTCAGTCCACCCCGGAATGACCTGATTGACTGGAAATTCGGCCGGCTCACCGCGCTGATAAGAGCTGTCGAACTCCTTTCCATCGATCAGAGTTCCTTTGTAGTGCACGGAGACGGTGTCGGTCTTCTTCGGGCTCTTGCCTTCGCCTTCCTTGATCACCTTATACTGAAGACCGCTGGGCAGGGTCTTCACGCCTTCCTTCGCGGCATTTTCCTTTAGGAATTGCTCCCCCTTCTGCTGCGCATTCTGGGCGAGGAGAGGTTGCATGTTAAACGCGAGTGCCGCAACCGCGACAGAGAACAGTAACCTGATGTTCATAGTGTAAGTGAATGTGTAAAATGCGTGGGGACGCAAATGTTGTCACGTGGCAATCGTCTGCAGCCGTGCAACTGGCTGGAAGCCGAGCGCTTACCAGGCGCTGATCTGCCATTCCTCCAGCAGCACCTTCGGCACTTCGCCAAGAAAACGAGATGGCCGCTGTAGCGCCTCGCCATAATTCGCGTTCAGCCGGAGATTTGGATAGGTAAGGTAAAGCTCATCCTTCGCCCGGGTGACAGCGACATAGAAGAGGCGACGCTCCTCCTCGATCGCCGAGTCACTCTCCAGAGAGCGCGAGCTTGGGAACATTCCATCGGAAAGCCAGATGACGAATACCACGTTCCACTCGAGCCCCTTTGCCTGGTGAACGCTGGAAAGTGTCACCGTCTCCAAGTCATCCGTCTCCACCGTGGCATCGTGGTCGAGACTGGTCATCAGCGCGAGCTGATCGAGGAACTCTGCGGGTTCCTTGTATTGCCGCGCGTACTCGGCGAGCGTTTTCAGGTCCTCCCGGCGCTGATCGTAGTTCGTGAAGTTGGCCTTCGCGTAATCGTCATACACCGCCTCGATCACGCACTCTATCATCTCGGTTGGCGGGTTCGGTTTTCCTCCAGGTGCGATCTCTTCCAGGGTATAAGCCAGCTGCTCCCACGCCTTCTTTGCCTTCGCAGGCACCTTCAGAGGCATGAGCAATTCGCGGAAACTGAACGTAATCTGATCCGCCGGCGCCCCCTCCTCCGAACTCTGCGCAGGTTCATGAATGACGCTCAATGCGCGGGAGGTCTCCCCCCAGAGCTGCTCGGCCGAGCGCGTGCCGATGCCCGGAAGCAGTCGCACCATCCGCTTGAAAGCGACTTCATCACGCGGGTTCACCACAAACTTCAGGAACGCGGCGACATCCTTGATATGCGCCTGCTCAAAAAAGCGGAGTC
>CBINJX010001061.1:0-1949 GCA_966251085.1 uncultured Verrucomicrobiales bacterium | reverse complement strand
GAGGAATTCATCGACACCCCGGTGAAGCGTTACTCCGTCGGCATGCGTGTGCGGCTCGCTTTTGCCGTCGCGGCGCATCTGGAGCCGGAGATTCTCGTGGTCGATGAAGTGCTCGCCGTGGGCGATGCCGCCTTTCAGCAGAAGTGCATGGGCAAGATGAACTCCGTCGCCCACTCCGGCCGCACCGTTCTCTTCGTGAGCCACAACGCGGCGGCGGTGGAAGCGCTCTGCACACGGGGCATCGTCCTGCAGAACGGACGCATCCTTTTCGATGGCACCCAGACGGAGGCGATCGAGTTCTACGCCGCTTCCCGTTCGTCACAAGGAACCAATCTCCGCGAGCGCAAGGACCGGATCGGTACCGGTGAGATGCGGGCCGTTGGCATCGAAATCCGGAACAACCGCGGGCAGGTGGTGCCAGTTGGCCGCGCGGGTGAAGATCTGGATATCGCGCTGCAGATTGAGCAGAAGGCGGCCAAGTCACCGGCTCGTTTGGGGGTGCAGATCACCGTCAGCACTCATCTGGGTACGCCCGTCTTCAGCCAGGCCAACTGGCTGGTCGGGGAACTTTTCCAGGATCTACCGGAGAAGGGGACCGTCATCTGCCGGATTCCCCGTCTGCCGCTGCCGGTCGGCCATTATCGTATCGGCTTCCGGCTGCAGGCCGATGCTCGCAAGCGCGATCCGATCGACGTTATCGAGAACGCGATCGACCTCCATGTCGAAGCCGGGAACTTCTTCGGATCGGGCAAGCTCCCGATCTTGAAAGATGGCCTCTGTCTCGTGGACGGAGAGTGGTCGATCAAGCCGGATGATTGTTGTGCAACTGTATGAGTTCTTCCATTCCCCTAGAGAAAATCGAGTGGTTGAGGGATCGTCATCTCGATCCGAATGGCCGCGTTTTTGGTTTTGAAGGTGAAATTTATCGAGCGATTTATCCGGAGCAGTCAGGCCATATTCGTAGTCTGTTCGAGCGGGGGGTGGTGCGAGAACTCGTCGATCGTGGGCTCTTGATCGGGAGTGAGGTAAGTGAATTGCAGGTGCACGGGTATGGACTCGTCCTCAAGCATCAACGTCTCGCCTATCGCACAAAACCATACGAATGGCCCCGCGGTTTGCTGCGCGATGCCGGTCTCTGCGTATTGGATCTCAACCTTGCGCTGCTGGAGCATGGGCTGATGACTGTCGATACGCATGCGGGCAACCTCGGCCAAGGCAATGGGTGCCGTCCTGTCTGGACGGATTTCGGCTCAATTGTCCCACTGTCGGGCCAGTATCCTCTCGAACAGTTCCGCCGCTATTTTACCAACCCTCTTCGGTTACTGGACCGCGCTCCGATGGCGAGTCAGTTGGTCCGGTCGGCGCTCCGGGATGGTGGTGTGGATTCTACGACCCTGAATGCGATCGAGCATCCGAGATGGAGCCCGTTGCGGATGGTCCAGCCGTTACGTGAGCGGATTCATCAGCGCTTTCAAGCAGTCGCAGGAACAAATGGCTCGGCTCGCAGCAGCCGGGAGCGGCAGTTGCATCAGGAGCGTGAGCGTCTCGAGTCCTTGGAGTTCGAACTGCCAGCGACGCAGTGGGGATCTTATCACCACAGCGAACTCGATGTTTTTCCACAGGATTACGCCTCCTCATTGCAGGATGCGCGCAGAGCCGCGATCTTTGAAATCATCGATCAGCTGCAACCACGCAGTGTGATTGATATGGCCGAAACCGCGGGTTTCTACAGCTTCTACGCAGCCCGCAAAGGAGCGGAAGTGCTGGGCGTTGACTTCGACGAACCCGCCATTGAGCGACTCTACCTTGCAGCCCGGAAACATGCCCCGGATCTTTCGGTTACTTGCGCTTGCGGTGATGCCATGGAAGTTCCCCAGGTACCGCGCGCCGCTGAACTGGTGCTGGCTTTGGCACTGACACATCACCTGCTGCTGGGGCAGGGCTACACC
>CBINJX010001060.1:0-1949 GCA_966251085.1 uncultured Verrucomicrobiales bacterium | reverse complement strand
ATATTTGGGAGGTCGAGAAGTTATCAGTACAGCTCGACTCGCTGGCGTCTGATTCACGCTATGGAATGGCGTATTCGGACTCGATCGTCGTTGATGAGTGCGGAAGGTCGACCGGTCGCCGTTTCAGCGAATTGCATCCTCTGCCTGAACATCCGTCTGGAGATATGTTTCACGAACTGTGCGTTCGGAATTTCATCAACACCCAGACAGTCGTCATGCGGAAGGCTTGCATGCCGGATCGGATGCACTTCGAACGGAACATTCGGTTCGGCGAGGACTGGTTATTCTGGATCCAACTCTCTTATCGGTGTCCCTTTTTTTACCTCCCACAGCCGCTGGCGCGTTATCGCGTACATAGTCGCAGTACAAATGTCACTCAGCGGAAGGGGTATAGTCGTGACCGCTTCAAAGTGTACAGGCGTACCTTGAAGTCCTTTCCGGATCTGCCCCCGGCATTAGTGGCCCGAATATGGTACGAGATGGGGTGCTGTTTGCGAAGGTGTGGAAAGCACCAGTCTGCCCGGAAGTTCTTCTGGCGAGCCTTCTGCAGGGAGATTCGTCACTGGGATTCAGCACCTCATGCCGCCCGTCCGTTGCTCCGGGCGTTATGGCCTCGTAAGTAAGCGATCCAGTTATCTTCATCCAGAGCACAATCCGGAGACAATGAAACCTATCTGTGTGTTTGCCAGTGACGCCGCATTCGCAATGCCCTTGGCAACGGCGCTGAGATCGATTGTGGAGACAAATCGCCGATTCTGGCCGATGGAGTTTTATATTCTTGCCGGCGGAATGCCTGAAGAGACCCGCGAGAAAATTTCCCGGTCTCTCCCGAATGAATCCGCCTCCATCAACTGGATCACGGTTGACCCATCGCAATTCTCCCGATTTGTGGAGCATGGGAGAGGCGCATGCGCATACGGAATGGCATATGCCAGGCTGTTGATCCCATACCTCCTGCCCGAGAGCACCGAAAGAGTACTGTACCTGGACCCGGATATCCTCGTGATGGATGATCTCATGCCGCTCTGGGAAACGGATCTCGATGGTGCGGTAGTAGGCGCGGTCGCAGATGCTTGCCTTCCCGGAGCATTGGAACGTGGGGCTGTGCGTCCTGAGCAGGTGCCGCAGGTGGAGGATTACTTTAATTCCGGCGTGCTCCTGATCAACCTCCCGCTCTGGCGTGAGAGGAAGATCTCCGAAAAGGCGATGCAATATCTCGAGGCAAATCCGCTGCCTCTCTATGCAGACCAGGATGCGCTCAACGCCGTCTGCGACAGGCTTTGGAGGAAACTGGAACCGCGGTGGAATTATCAGGAGCACCTGCGGACCCGAATTGCAAAGATCGAGCCCTCCAAACGTCCCGGGATTGTACACTTCGTCACAAGGGTTAAACCATGGGACGTCGGAATGCCGAGTCTCAATGCAAAGTTCTACGACTCATATCGGAGCCGAACCTGTTTTGCCCGAACTCTCCGACAGCGGCTTGCGGATGGCATTGCGAGATTCTGGACGAATACCAAAGTAACACTCAAGAAGCGGCCGATGTTGCGAGATGTTCTCAGGATGATCAAAGCGCCTCAGGGAGTTCCCGCCGCGGCGGTGCCGGGTAACCATAGTGCGGTGCCGAAAAAAGTGCTCACCTCACGCGAATAGCGTACCTTTCCTGCGCGGGCGCCAGGAATGGAGAGACAGGGCTCACGGGTTTTCGCGGCGATCGGCGCGCGACCGTCCTGAAATCAGGAAGGCCTACCGCCAGTCTGTGCCCCATTCCAGCTTCGCACCTGCACCAGCCTCGATCCGCCGGTGCGCAGATCCTCTAAAAGTAAATAGTTGAGAGTGGTAAGTTGAGAGCCACGCACGGGCGGATCGGAGCGAGTGAGGGTGGCGAAGCTAAGGCTGTTTACTGACTTCTGAGCACTGAGCACGGAGCAGACGTGGGCGCAAAAAGT
>CBINJX010001059.1:0-1956 GCA_966251085.1 uncultured Verrucomicrobiales bacterium | reverse complement strand
ATCGACCAGAAAAGGAGTGATGACCGCGGCGAGCGCCTCGTTACTTCCTTTCGATGTAGTGATCTTTACCTCATCACCATCGACGTCGGTGAAGGTGAAAACGGCCGCGGGCGCGATTCGCGCCTCCAGGGGTTCAACCGACGGAACAGCGGAGAGCATGACCTTCTTCATGAAAGGCCAAGCTGTCGGAGAAAAAGCCGGGAAAATCAACAGGCAACATTGCAACCCCTTGCACTCAAAAAGAAAGGCGGGCTTCCGCCGGCCCGCGACTCACTGGTCGCGTGTACCGGCTGAAGACCCGCCTTTCTCCAACCACTAACTATGAAAAAGGATTAGTTGCGAATCGTAGGCGAGGAGCGCTGGCCGTACCGATAAGGATCGAGTTCGAGTGTGCGCCGGATGCGCTCTGCCGCGTTACGGAAATCAAATGGTACCGCATATCCGAGACCGGGAGCGTAGATGGAACCACGCGGACCGCTCAGGCGGCTTCCGCCTTCAACATCAAACTCATAGATGACCCGACCGCGCTGGACGAGTGTGCCGGCTTCTTTGTCATCTGCGTCGACCACCGGCCTGCCAAGATCCGTGACCCGTACATGGAGCAGAATATAGGAGCGACCCCACGGAGTGAGTTGTGGTAGCCCGGCTGCGCGGATTGCCGGGTGACCAGCATCCACGACTTCGAATGTTCCCTCCACCAGCCATCCTGTCGGGGCGACCTCATTCGACTTGAGAACGCGGGTGGGCGCGAGTTTGTCCAACTCGTCCCGGAGAATGTTTGCGAATTCCGCAGGAGCCTTCGATTTCTCGATCGGCTGGATACCGGGGCCTCCCGGGTGGTGACCTGAGAACTCCGCACCTTCCACGAAGAAGGGGCGAATGTAGATGGCCGGTGGACGTTCGGTGACAACCGCAGCTGTCTGCGTGTCCACGACGCCAACGCCAGCGCACGATGTGAATAGCAACGCGGCGCACAAAGCGAGTAGGGTGTACTTGATCATTGGGTGATGTTCTCGTGTCGGATGCAGGTTCCGTGCCCATGTGGGGAGGGGAGTGCGTCAGTGCTCAGTACTCGGTACTCAGAAGTCAGCATGTCCCACATCATCGCGAGTGCTCGCATATATCGAATCAGGTCTGAGCACTGAGTACTGACCTGCTAGTACTTTCCCTACTGTCCCGGCAATGAGATGCCGCGCACCTTCTTATAAAGGGAGACCGCATACGAGTCGGTCATACCCGAGACAAAATCGATCATCCGGAGCAGTCGTGTGTATGGATCAGCCTGCGGTGACCGGTCCGGTCCGAGGAATTGCGTCGGGACGAGTTGCAGCATCTTGCGGCTCCTGGGCGATGCGGCTTTGCCGTGGCGGGCGACATCGTCGGCGGAGCCAAAGAAAACCTCCAGCAGACCACCGAGCACCTCGTAACCCGCGGCCTCGATTTCCACCCCACGAGTCGTCGCGTAGATGGTTTCCACCGAGCGGCGACGGATACGTTCCAATTCCGGGGTCGATGGAATATGCTCGAGGAGCGGCTCGTCCCATTCACCCCGCAGCATGGCTTCTTCCTTGTCTTTGAAAAGCTGAGCGCATTGCTCCACGGCAGCGCCGATCGCCTTCGCCCGCAGAAACGCGATCTTTTCCTTTTCATCCGCCATTCGGTCTGCGCGCTCGGGGTCTTTGGGATCGCCGGAGATGAGGAGAAACGACTCCCGCACCTCTTCATACGGGAGATGCTTCAGGCGGAAGCCATCCTCGAAGTCGACCAGACGATAGCAGATGTCGTCCGCGGCCTCGACCAGGAACACCAGGGGATGCCTCGTCCACCACGGCACATCCGGATACCGCTGTAGGAGGCCAGTGCGTTCCGCGACCTCCTTGAAGAATACCAACTCACTTTGAAAGACCCCGTATTTTTTGGTGCTTGCTCCGCGGAGATCGACTTCCGGGGAGATCA
>CBINJX010001058.1:0-1969 GCA_966251085.1 uncultured Verrucomicrobiales bacterium | reverse complement strand
CCAGGCGCTCTTTCTTTACCTCCTTCACCCGCACGCGAGTGGGTTGCTTCTCTGAAGGTTGATAGTTACGAGTATCGAGTTGAGAGCCGCGCAGCGGCAGATCGGAGAGGTGGGAGTAGCGGAGTCCGAACTGATTACTTTTCATTAACGCCCTTCCGCACCGACTCGTTGAGCGCACCTGGGAACCGTTGTTTTCTCCCTGAACGGTCAACCATGCGAATCCCCGACATGTCCCTAGCGGGGGAAGCCGAAACTTCTAGAAAGACTGCCGAAATCCAGAACCCCTACTGCTACGGACGGAGCCGAGTTCAACCGGGGCAAAATTCCCGCCGTCCCTGGAGGCAAGTCGATCTACCTTTATATGAAAACTCACAGACAAGCGTCGGAAGACGACAGCCGCAGGCCGGATAGGAAGCGGGGCAGCGCTGTCGCTGCGGTGATTGGAGTCATCCTCGGAGCATTTCTCGGCGCCGTGATCGGGGCGGCCATAGCTTTGGATGATTCCGTGGGCGGAGTAATCGGGGGAATCATCGGTGCGATCATCGGCGGGCTCATTGGATGGGCTCTACGGGGAGCGGGGCGGAGAGAGTCGGATACAAGGGATCTTCTGGCTACCGAGTCAATGCCTCCGGCAGGAGGACGTGTGCATCCGGAAACAGGGGAACCCTCTCGCAGACTCCGTACTGCTGAGGCATCCGCATACGACACAGATACCGGTAGCAGCAAATCACGGAGCATCCTGGCGGAGATCAGCGGAGCGCTTCTCGGCGTATTCTTCGGAGTGGTTGTCGGAGTTTCCATCGCTTTGGACTACTATGTCGGAGCAGTAATCGGAGGTGTCATCGGTGCGATCACAGGATGGCTGTGCGGAATGGCCATCGCTCATGCAGGCAGGAGGAGAAAGACGCGCGCGCCGCGTGAGGCTGCGGTGGCTACTCGTGAAGCGCCTGGCGCCCCTATGATGGAGCGGGCAGAAGTCGCGGATCGGGAGAGTCGGGACGTTAGCTTGAGCCGGCGTACCGATACCGGTGTCTCCCCGGCTACGGCGCGAGCGGCGGATCGTGCGGAGCGGAGCGAAGTCACGAGGATTCCTTTGGTCGAGGAGCGTCTCGAAGTCGATAAGCGCGAATTCGAAGCGGGCCGGGTGCGGCTGCGCAAGGTTGTCAAAACCGAGATGGTGCATCTCCCCGTTGAATTGCGACGCGAAGAAATCATTGTGGAAAAGGTGGAAGCGGGTGAGGGGGAATCCGCTCCCGCGGGAGAGGCTCAATTATCCGAATACCAGCAAGGGGAAGAGATCGTGATCCCTTTAGTGAAGGAGGAGGTCGTCGTCCAGAAGGCGACCAAGGTATTCAGCGAGGTCCATATCCACAAAGTCTCGCGTACAGAGACCGAGACCATCCGTGAAACATTGCGTCACGAAGAGATGGTCGAAGAGCAGCCGACAAACCGGGCGCGAGGAAGGTCGGAAGAAAATAATCAATAACCAGTTTGGGCCCCGTTTCGTATCTCCCATGGATCTGCCCGAGCGTGGCTGTTTTGAAAGTTGAGGGTTGAGCGATGCGCACCGGCAGATCGGGGCGGGTCGATGTGGCGAAGCTGGGGCTGTTTACTGACTTCTGAGCACTGAGCACTTTCTTCCCGCCTTCACGCGCCACGCCCGTTTGGTGCTCTCAACTAACAACAAACAACTTTCAGAGCAGCGTCCCTTGTGCGGCTAAAGCCTGTCTTTTTCTAAAGCCTTCTGCCCGCGGTTCCTGGCGTGACCCCGGAGTTCAAAGACCCGGATGGAATCCGTCCGCCCTTTGATCTCGGTGACGCCAACATCTCTCCACTCGAAATCATCACCAGCGGCGTTCCGGACATTTTCATCGGCGAGGATGCCGGTGCCGAGTCGTGAATTCAGCGCCTCCAGGCGATGCGCCAGATTTACAGGGTCGCCGAAGGCCGTGTAACTGAGCCGGTGATG
>CBINJX010001057.1:0-1988 GCA_966251085.1 uncultured Verrucomicrobiales bacterium | reverse complement strand
ATTGATCGGCTTTCTTTTCGTTGGGCGCTGAAGCGGCAGGTGCATTCTCCGGTGCCACAGGTCCCGGTTCGGGAACGGTGATGATCGGCTCGCTCACCAATGTCATCGCTGTATAGGTCGGCTCGAAGGCGTATCGTGAGGTGCTGATTGCAGCCACCCCGATCTCCGCCTTGTCTGGCCATGAATCAGGAAGGGTTTTCGGAGTCATCTCGTCCCAGTTCTCACCATCTTCGCTTACAAAACCATGCAGCTGGTTACCCTTTCGTTCCAAGCGAAGGTGCAGCGGATTCTGGGAGGTGATCGGACGATCTGCCGTGGTGCCGATCCGCAGGAGCTTTCCGTCCTGACGCATCTCGAAATTGACGTAATCCTGAGGTGCGTCACCTGTTCCGTGCAGCGTCGCTCGTTCCAATCGAACAAAATTATTGGCATCCGCGATCAGAAGAATGCCAGCGCCCGTGTATCCCGTTCTCCCGGCTTGGGTGGAATCATCGCCCGGGGCAAACATTCCCTGCACGGTCACCTGCATGGTGAAGTCGCCTTTGACAGGTTTCAGCACGCGCGGTGCGTTCATGGAACCCAACTCGGCACTCAGGTCGTGGGGTTTCGTCGAGCCCGGGACTGTGATCGTCAGTGATTTCTCATCACCGCGGAACTTACAATCCTGATCAGGATCCACCGCCTTGCCCCACTTCTCAGGGAGCGCGGTCTGAGCGGGAGTTTTTTCCGTCGCAGCCGCGGAAGACGGTGCAGGTTCTACCGTGATTTCAGCGGCGAGAGGGAGGGTAGGGAGGAGAAGACCAAATCCAACCAGTGCTATTTTCATAGGGAAAACAATCCGTTAGCAATCCGAACGGCCTTCAAAGAGCAGGAATTTGAATGTGAAACAAGTGAAATGAGCCTGGCCTTACCTGAGGGCTGAAGAAATCAAGTCGCAGGACTCAATCTCTCTTTGGAAGAACCAGAATCTGCCGCTCCTCGGGTGTCAGCTCCGGTGATGTGTCGCGCCAGCGTTCCGCGTCCAGACGACTGGTGGGCACTCCTCCGGAAGATTCCGCCCACCGCGTCCATGCTCCGAGGAGACGTTGCTGACGCGCGGCGGGATCAGGGATCGAGCGGATCCATGCCAGGGCTCCGTCCGGATCGTGATTGAACGCAGCCGCGGCGAAACCTTGGACGGCGGCAGCATATTCGTTCCCTCTGGGCAGTGTGTTGAGCCACTGGATCGTTTCAGGAATGCTCTTATGCGCTCGACCCTCTGCCACACCTGTCAGGGCGTACTCGCGAGCCCGGCCGCTGGGGAGGTTGTCAGTCCATTCGATTGCCGCAGCGGAGTTCTGGGCCATCCATGTTTGAAGTAAACTGCTGAGCTTGCTCTGCCTCTCATCGTTTGTGTCGCTGGCGAGAAAGGCTCCCACCTCGGTGGGGTGACGGTATTTACCGCTTTGGGTAATCAGACTGAACTCGAAAGTCCGCAGCAGGGCCTTGTACTCGCCGCTGCCCGGTTCCATCCGGTCGAGCCGCTGTGCACAATGCCGGAGCGCGGTGGCAGGATCTGATTCAGCGACCTCGCGATAGAAATTATCCAAGCCGCCGCTGTCTTCCAAAGGGATGCTGTCTGCAATTGCGAAAGCTTCTTCTGGTTTGCTACTCAATAAGGCTTTTGCGACCCAGCCAAGAGCCTGGGCGCGATCCACACCTTCTGGCTGAGACTCGGCGAATTTTCGGGCGAGGGCGATATCGGTATCGCCGAGATGGGAGGTGAGACTTGTGATTGCCCATCGGCGCCTTGCCGGGTCCTGGAAGGAGATACTTTCTAAAAGCCGTATTGCACCTTGTGGATTGGTTTCAGCCACGCTGTGGAATACCTTCTCCAAGGCTTCTTGCTTTTGCAGTTCATTGGTCAGGCTACGGGCGAATGCTTCGGCTGTGTGTGGGTCGTATTGTGCCCAGCGGCTGAAGAATTTACCTCGGAATGCAGGACCGTA
>CBINJX010001056.1:0-1991 GCA_966251085.1 uncultured Verrucomicrobiales bacterium | reverse complement strand
AGAAGATTGCGCCGTGGTGTTGCATTCCTGACTGGGTGTATTCTTTTGATGGCAATAATTCGCAGCGAAGAATTTCCGCGAACATTCGGCCCGCCAGTTCGGCTGAGTATTTCTCCGGATGTGCGGCTTCCAGTTGAAGCATCCTCGCAGAAGCACCCCAGTGGAGTGGGATATAGTCGATCGCCCGGTTTCCTTCCATCCCGACGCGGAGCTGAAGATTGCGGAATGGCCCGAGCTTTACTGGCCGGGCGCATAATCGGTAGCGGTTCCGTCTGTCCGGAGTTTTCTTATAACGCATTGATGGGTTCATGATTCGCCGTCTAGCCAAGAGCAGTCGCGGCATTCCTGCTTTGACCTGGATCAATGTTCGCCCACGCCCGATGAGAAACTTCCGGGTAAAACGGGTGGTGACATTGACCTGTGTCAATCCCGCTCGCCGGTGGAGGCAGTATGGAGACATCATGCTCAGTGAAACCATTCAGCACTCATCCGGCGGTGAGAACGATCACCTGGATCTTCTGCTTCATGATCTCATCAGGGCGGTAGATAGCGGGCCTGCCGAATGCCCTCGTGTATTTGAAGAGTTCAGATGTCAGCTCGAGGATCACATTCGCTCCGAGGAACGGCTCCTCTTCCCGATCTACGATCGGTGTACCCAGCTCAAGAGTCACAGCCCGACGGCGCGGTTGAGGAGCGAACACCGCCAGTTGCAGGTTCTGCTCGAACAGATTCAGCAGAAGCTCGATATGGAGGACTGGCGGATCGACCTGGAGATTACCGTGATGAAAGAGTTGCTCGCGCAGCATAACAACAACGAGGAACTCGTCGTTTATCCAAAAATCGACGAGTCGCTGACCGCTCGGGAGCGCGATGCGCTTGTCAGGCGTGATGTAGAGCTGAGGGCGTGAAAACCAGACTTTGAATCGTGGTATCAACTGCCAATTCACCCACAGTGCTTCCGAAGATTATCCAAGGCGGGATGGGGATCGGTGTTTCTGACTGGCGGCTCGCTCGTGCCGTTTCACAGATGGGCCAGCTCGGCGTCGTCTCCGGGACGGCCATCGACGTAGTCATCGCTCGCATACTGCAGATGGGAGATCCCGGCGGGTATGTCCGTCGTGCGGTATCGCAATTTCCTTTTCCAGAGATCGGCAGTCGCGTCATGGACGAATACTTCCTTCCTGGTGGGAAAAAGCCGCAACAGCCGTTCAAATCAGTGCCGCTTCATTCGATTCGCCCTCCACGGCGTCTTACTGAGCTGACGATTGTGGCGAACTTCGTGGAAGTTTTCCTGGCGAAGGAAGGGCATCACGGTGCTGTCGGGATCAATCTTCTGGAAAAGATCCAGATGCCAACGATCCCGTCACTTTTCGGCGCGATGCTCGCCGGTGTGGACTACGTGTTGATGGGGGCGGGAATACCGCGTGCGATTCCCGGAATTCTGGATCGCCTGGCACAGGGGTTACCTGCAACGCTCAAACTGGATGTGGAGGGGGGCGTCGCAGACGAGGACTATTCTTGTGCCTTTGATCCACAAAGCATTTGCGGTGGTCCAACGCTGGCGCTCAAGCGCCCACAGTTTCTGGCTATCGTCTCCTCAGCCACGCTGGCGATTACGCTCGCACGCAAATCTACGGGGCGCGTCGATGGATTTGTCGTGGAGGGCCCGACTGCAGGGGGACACAATGCGCCACCACGCGGTCCTTTGCAACTCAACCAGAAGGGTGAGCCAGTCTATGGTGAGCGGGATCTGCCGGATCTCGACAAGCTGAAGGCGATTGGTTTGCCGTTCTGGTTGGCCGGATCCTTTGGCCGGCCGGGTATGCTTAAGGAGGCTTTGAAACTCGGGGCGAGTGGGGTGCAGGTCGGAACGGCGTTCGCTTTTTGTGAAGAATCCGGGCTCGACCCTGAACTCAAGCGTCTTGTCATCGAGGAATCCATCGCCGGGACCGTTACTATCCTCACCGACCCTCTCGCGTCGCCAACCGGAT
>CBINJX010001055.1:0-1996 GCA_966251085.1 uncultured Verrucomicrobiales bacterium | reverse complement strand
CCTCCCTTGTCCCCGCCTCCGCCTCGGAGATCGCGATCCACCACGCTTTTTTCCTTCTGCACAGTCACTTACGGGAAATGCGGCAATTCTACTTTCAGAGAAGCGCCACGAAGATCAAAGCCCTACAGGCGAATCTACCCGGGGTGTGCTCTATTTCCCCAGCATCTGGCGGCCCATTTTCATCCCCATCTGTTGCATCTGCAGCTGCTGCTCCTGGCTCTGTTGCAGAGCATTGATCTGGTCCGGGGAAAGGAAATCACGGGCGCGGGTGAGCACGCGGTTATTGATCTGTTTCTGCTGTTCGAAAAGCTGATTCATCGTCTCGTCTGAACTCAATGCCTTCATCTGTCCCGCCACATCCGGGTTATTGGCATCCCATGGAGTTGGCGGCGTTTTCAGGCGCTCATCGACCATCACCTTGAGAAGATTCTGCCGCTGGGGCTCTTCGAGCGAGATGCCACGTGCAGTGAACTGCTGCTGAAGCTGATTGAGAATCATCCGATCACCGAGCGTCCGCTCATACTCCTGCAGTTTCGAATACCGGTCCTTCCCGAGGATATTCTCGATCTGCTTGTCGTATTCCTCGCGGCTCTGGTTCACCTCTTTCCCGATTTCCTCCATCTTTGCTTCATCGCGTCCACTACCGTCCATCAGCGCCATGCTCTTCCCCGCCATGGCAAGCTGACGATCAGTGAGGAGTTCCATCACGTGGTTGGCGTCATCCGGACTGAGACCCAGCTCCTTGGCGAGATCACCATACATCATCTGAATTCCCATTGCCTGCTGGCTTCGCATCATCTCCTTCATCTCGGGATCGTTGAACATCTTCGCCATAGTCCGCATAAAGCCTCCCATTCCCTCTTTTTCGTCGTCCGGGGTAGCCGCTGTCTCTACAACTTCATCCCCGGTGGCACCACCGCCCGGCCGGCTTGCCAGCTTCTTGCGCAGCTGTTCGGATTCGCTTTGGAAAACACCGTTTGCCTCGCGGAGCCGGGCCGCTTCTTTTTCCATGTCCGCAACTCTAGCCTGGAGTTTTGCGAGTGAGTCGCCGAGCTCCCCAGCCCGCAGCCGCTCGGCAGAGAGTTGCTGATTCTGCCATACGGCGACTCCACCAAGTCCGATGGAAACCACAGCCAGGAGGGGAACGATGACCTTGCTCATGGCTGTGCAATATCAGGAAGGTTACTTAAAGCCAAGCGAGCACAGTCGTGGAGGAGCACGAGTGATCGGGGCGGTTAAAAGCCGTTTGGGCTCTGTAAATATCTTCGGAATCGATGAACGGGGCTGCCGATAAGATATCTGCGCTACGCCGCAAGCGCCCTAACGCCCCAGCGGCACGCAGACATTCCGCTTCGCACAAAGTGCTGCGGACAGCGTGGAGCGTACCTGCCGGGCGACCTCGTCGATCCCCGCACTCGCATCGAGCCGCACGAGGTAAGGACGCGAGATCTGGAGGAAGATCTTTCGGATCTCCTGAAGCGCACTCTCCCGCTCGAATTCATTCGGGATGTCGCCGCGTTTACGGACTCGCTCCAGCGTTTGTGTAGGATCGGCGTCGAGCAGAAGGAGCAAATCCGGTTGCGGGGCGAATTGTTCGTTTACCGCCAGGATCTCCTCGGGGTTCGCCCCGCGCGCACCTTGATAAGCGGCGGTCGAAAAGTAGTAACGATCGAGCAGTACGATCTTTCCCTCCGCCAGCGCCGGGCGAATGCACTGCTCCACGTGTTCACGCCGGTCCTTTATGAACAGCTCCAGTTCTTCCTCTAGCGAGAGTCTGCCGGTCTGAGCGCTTTCGCGGAGTTTCCGTCCCCACGGACCATCTGTCGGTTCCTTGCCGGCGATGTAAGGCAATCCGTGCTCCTCACAAAACTCACGGATCCGCTGGAGTGCGGTGGTCTTGCCAGCGCCATCGATACCTTCGATGACGACGAGAAAGCCGTTAGGGATGGGGTGGCTCATTGGGCGGTTAGAGTGCCGAGTGCCAAGTGAAAGTGCC
>CBINJX010001054.1:0-2000 GCA_966251085.1 uncultured Verrucomicrobiales bacterium | reverse complement strand
CTAATACGACAGGGTTTGCGGCCCCACCACCTCCGCCCGCCCGGGGTAACAGCGGCGGCAGGTCCCTCGCCTTAAGCTCGGTACTGTCCCGCCTCCACACAGCAGCCCTTCTGCTCTCAGTCCTAGCATCTTCGGGAAGCCGCTCTAATATGCGGTCTCCCTATGCGTCGAGATTTCCCCAACCCCACGACATTCCGTCCCAGCATAGCCCGTTTCTGGTGCTGCCTCGTCGTTGTTCTCGGGTTTCTGGTGAGCGGGGAGATGGCGCAGGCGGTGGAGAAGTCGTATCGCTACTTCCGATTCACGCCGACGAGCCTGCGGAACAGTCCTTCCACGGCCAATTCAATCCAGATCTCGGAGTTTGAGTTCAGGCATAGAGGCGCAGTGGTCAGTATGGCGGGCGTTATCGTGACCAATCCCGGAGGAAACAGTCCCGCCGCCGAAACCCCGCAACTGGTGATCGACGGGAACACGAATACCAAGTGGCTCGATTTCAACAAACGGGAGCTGGTTTTCGCTTTTCCAGCGCGGACGACGATCGACAGCTACCGGTTCGCTACAGCCAACGATTCTCCGGAGCGGGACCCGGTCAGCTGGAAGTTGGAGGCGAGTGAGGATGGCTCCAGTTGGACCGCGATCGACAGTGTCTCGAACTATTCCGTCACTACCGACCGGTTCACGTATCTTCCCAGTTTTTATCTTCCGGCAACCGGTCAGGTATATGGCGATCCCGTCTCGCCCCAGTGGCATCCAGACGAACTGCTGAACTGGGATCCTGCCAATGATCCGGATGCTCCATTCAATCGGAGCACGGTGCCACTTGCGAATCGGGTAACGCCGAGCGCTGCATTTAAAGTGAACTCGAACGCGCGTCTGAATGAGGGACGCGTGATGCCGCTGATTGCTTTCAACACGATCCCGGCTGCCTCTGCACAGGGTTCCCGGACTCTACGGTATTACACTCCGCTCTTCTGGCAGTACATGGAGAGCATGACCTTCTGGGGCGGCTCGGACCGGGATACTCGCTCGATCCTGGCGCCCAGCGCTCATATCGTCGATGCGGCGCACCGGAATGGGGTGCCAGTGTTGGGGAAGATCTTCTTTGCCTTCACCAGTGAGGCGGCGTGGCTGGCGCGGGTCCGCAGTTTTCTCCAGAAATCGGGCAGCACTTTTCCGGTGGCAGACAAGCTCATCGAAGTCGCGGATTATTACGGGTTCGACGGGTGGTTCATCAACCAGGAGACCTCGGGCGCCAACTCGACCGACTCGCAGAACATGCGGGATTTCATCAAGTACATCCGGGCCAAGGCGCCGCATCTACAGATCATGTGGTACGACGCAATGACGGAGTCGGGTTCGCGGAGTTTTCAGAACGCTCTCACCACGCAGAACGACGGCTTCATGAAGGAAGGGACGAGCCTGGTCGCGCACAGCATGTTCCTGAACTTCTGGTGGGGGAGCGAATATAATGACTCGACGAAGATGCCGAGTTCGCGTCAGCGGGCGCTGGATCTCGGCCTGGACCCTTACGACATCTATGCGGGGATCGATACGGAAGGGCGGGGCTTCGACACTCCGGTGGACTGGGATTCGCTCTTTCCTCCGGGGCAGCAGCATCGGCTCTCGCTTGGGATCTATCGGCCGGAGTGGACCTTCAATCACAGCTCCGGCACTACGTCTTTCCACAACCGGGAGCTGCGTTATTGGGTCGGTGCGAACAATGATCCGAGCAACACCGCGACGTCCGCTGCCTGGAAGGGGATCGCTCATTACATCCCTGACGCCTCTCCGATCACGACCATCCCGTTCGTGACCAATTTCAACCTCGGCCAGGGCAATCGATATGCGATCAACGGGACCACGCTCATGACAGGCCCCTGGAGTAACCTGAGCGTGCAGGACATCCTTCCGACATGGCGCTGGATCGTGCAGAGCAGTGGAACAAAGCTCACTCCAACACTGGAGATGGACGATGCGTTCTACGGTGGCTCGTCGCTAAA
>CBINJX010001053.1:0-2001 GCA_966251085.1 uncultured Verrucomicrobiales bacterium | reverse complement strand
CCGGATTGGTAGGGCAGGCGTTGCCGAGGTGAGAGGTGGGCTGGCGCAGGGGCGGGGCACTTGCCGTAGCGTCAGCCATCTTGGCTGCGGGTGCCCGGAGCATCCTTGCTCCGAGGCTGAACGAATAGCGCTCGCGTTGATGGTGAAAAGAGTGGGAATGCCGAAAGGCAGGAAGGTGGGAAACCGGAGAAAATGTACGAAACCACATCGATCCGAATGGCAGAGGCGCAGCTCACCCGCAGAAGTGAACCTGCTGACGTGGATCTGAAATCCACTCCGCATCTTGAACGGAATTTGAACAAAATTCCAACTTGGCTTACTAATGAAGCCGAAGATGGAAGCCACAAACACCAGACGCTTTCTGAGTCGCCTTACAGTAGCATGGCTGCTGGCGGGCTTCCTCTTCCTTTTGGCGGGACCGCAGGTATCCGGTATGGCGTGCCGCATGGTGCAGCACGAAGATTTGGGGTGCTGCGGATCGGTGGAATCTTCACCGACGGAATGTGGAGACCATGTCTGCTGCCAGGCAGATATGCCGGTACAGACGGCGCCTACACGACTGGTTGCTGGTAATCAGCTTCTAGGGATCCTCCCGGAAGAGAGGGATTCCGACATTGCCCGTCCTGTGGCTAGTGAGGCCGCTCGCGCGCTTGCTCCACCCCAGCCCCCTCATCTCCTTTCATTCGCGGAATTAGTCCTGCAGGAAAGTCTGTTGAGTCACGCACCTCCGGTCGAGGTGGTGTAACCCGCTGACCGCCTTTCGCGGTCGCCGGTTGTTCGAACCAGAAGCGCATCCAGCCATCGCTGGAGAGGTAACCCAACGTTAGCTCATGGCGCACCGCAGCGCGCTCCTTCCGGAGCCTCCTTGAGTCGCTGCGCACCTGTCAGTTCAGTTTAGTTCAACTCAACTCAATTCCATTCATTCAGACTTATTCCAGATTATGAAATTCCATTCTGCTATCGCCGCTTTGAGCCTCCTTTTCGCAGGCCTCACCGTTCCCGCATTTGCTGAAGACGCCCGTCCTCAGAACGAGACCAAGTGCTGCCAGAAGGCTGGCTGTTGCGATGATTGCTGCAGCGAGAAGAGCTGCTGCAAAGACGGCTGCTGTGACGACGCCGCGAACTGCTGCGCAGACGGTGGCTGCAAGGCTGAGGCAAAGTCGTGCGAGGCGAAGTCCTGTAAGGCATAACTCGAGCCCGCAGATTAGATAGATAGTTAGTAGCAGCGGCGCGGAGTGCGAAATGCATTTCGCGCCGCTTTGCTTTTTGAGCGTGGAACGAAAGTCTCGGCAGAGTGCGGTCTGGAGCGGAGTGCTCCCTACTCACTTCTTCGGCTCGAGCTTCACATACAACTCCGCCGGCGCTGTCTCGAAGTACTTGAAGAGCGCCGGGCAGAGCCAGCCTTCACTTCCCAGCTCTTCCGATCGGTACCATGTTCCGCCGGTTTCACTCCGCTGCCGGACCAGCTTTGTGGTGTACCCTGGAAAAGCGGAAGCCGAAAACGTGGCGCGGAAACCTTCTTCGGCATTCGGGATATCGGCGACGAGTTGATCAATCATCGTGTCGATCCCGGCGATGAACGGCTCGCGGTACAGTCCCACGCGCTCGTCATCGAATACCCAACTGCCGTGGTATCGGTAGGGGACGATCACAAAGAGGGAGTTCATACTTTGTAGAGAGTTCATATGAGCGGGGCCAAGTGAAGGCGAACCGAATGTGCTCAGTGTTTCTCTGAAAGTTGAGGGTTGAGTGCTGAGGGTTGAGGGACAGAGCAGGCAGATCGGAGCGGGTAAGCGTGGTGGAACTGGGGCTGTTTACTGACTTCTGAGCACTGAGCTCGACTTTGGCAATTTTACATCCGCCGATCTGCCCTTCTATCCCGAAGGGATTACGTCCCAAAGCCCAGGGTTGTCCCGCGAATGCGGGAAGCTACCCTGGGGAACAGATGAAAAGGCGTGCCAACCCCAACGGGGTTGCGTCCGGAGAAACGCTCCCATCGAG
>CBINJX010001052.1:0-2013 GCA_966251085.1 uncultured Verrucomicrobiales bacterium | reverse complement strand
AGAGGCCCGAGTGATGAAACGCCACGCGCGCCCGGAGTAGTTTTGAAAGCCGCGTGCCGGCGAGTGCCTCCTGTTCCGGTGTCAGTTTCAGCGGATCGGGGGCCGGCAGATAGCTGGCGAGCTGTTGGGCGAGGTCTTCAGCGGCATTCCGGCGGGGGGCGAACAGGAGAATCGGTCCGAGATCCGCCCTCAAAGCATTGGTGATCACGCGCGGCCACCATCCGCGAGTGGTGGAGGGCGCACGATGGGGGAGGGAAGGCAGGTCCACCTCTTCGAGGGGGACCGGGCGCTCGGTATGCGAGACGAGAATTGCGTCACGGCCGATCCGTTGAAGCCAGGCGACCACATCCTGGGGATTTGCCACCGAGCCCGAGAGGAGCAGGAGCTGCGTCTTCTTTGGGGCGAGGGCGATCGCGAGCTCGTAGTTCACTCCGCGCACTGGGTCGCCAATCATCTGGTACTCATCGATCACGAGTACGGAAGGCCCCTCCCGCCGGAGAAAGCGCCCTTTCTGCGTCTCCAGCGTCGCCACCACCACCCGTGCATCCAGCCGCTCGGCGACATCGCCCGTGGCAATCCCGACATCCCATCCACGGGCACGCCATTCCGCGAGCTTATCGTTGGCGAGAGCCCGCGTGGGAACGGTGAACACGGCCTGCCCCTTGAGCTGCGGATAGAGCAGTTCAAAGATGTAAGTCTTGCCTGCTCCCGTAGGCGCATGCACCACCACATCCCGTCCCATCCGCAGTGCGTGCACCGCCTCTTGCTGCCAGATGTCGGGTATGGTGAGGGACTGAAGGAGCGAGTTCACTCTGTTAAAGGAAACGTTCGCGGCTCCGGGGCGCGGGTGCAAGTTCGTCTTCAGGGGGCGCTGGGGCGATCGATTCCCGTAGCGTCAGCCATCCTGGCTGCGGGTGACCGGAGCATCTCTACTCCGAGTCCTACGCTCTTTACGGGCAGCTCACAAGCCGCCCTGCGCGTCTTTCGGAATACCTCAGCACTGCCGCAGTGATCAGCCATCCGACCTGGATAGTCGGGGAACCCGCAGACAGGGATAGCTCGCGCTACGGGGCGCTGCTTCGGCTTGAGCTCGGGAGGATCGCTTCAGGCAATGTGACGCACGTGGCTATTCGATCCACGGCTGGGTTGGCGATGCACATCGGGAGCTCAGTTGATAATGGTTTGCCCCTCATAAATAATCTTACTGCCGCCTCTGTTGACGGTAAAATTATACAGGCCGACGTACAACGAACCGATTTCTATACTGTAGGTGGACGGGTTCCTTCCAGAGTGCTCGGCTTCTGACCTGATCGTCAGCATAATCACCCTCACGCTAGGTGTATCCCGAACGCGGAGAATTCGTTTCCTGTCGTGGTCCAGTATGAGATATCCACTCCGTTCCTCTTCCTCCCGATATACGGCAATCTTCGGGGCAAGGTCGCCCTCGATGCGCAACTCCTGAATAAGTGGTTCAAAATGCTTGTAGCGGTCTGCCCACGGAATACCTCGCGCCATTTGTCCATCGGTCGGTTCGACTCTCCGAATGAAGTCATCCCGAGAACCGACGAGAGCCTGAACAAGGCGCTCCACCGCACGCATTTCAGAGCGCGTGAGAATGGAATCCGAGTCGGGAACAGCGTGCGGCTTGTTGTGCTGTGTAACGCAGCCCGGGAGGAGTATCGCGACACAAAAGAAAAGCTTCAGCCACAGGTTCATTTTGGCGGAGGCGAGTTGCGGCGGGGACGCCTACAACAGGAAAACGGGCGCACCGGAGGTGGAGGAGCGCTGGCACGAAACACCCGAGGAAAAGTGCATCGGAAGCATTTGGTGGCAATCCACTCCGGTAGCGGACGATCACCGCAGCGTCTTATCGGGAAAGCCGCGCACGAACCTCTTCGTTCAGAGCCTCGACCCGCGACTGAAGCTCCTGAAGGGAGTGCCCCGCAAGTGCCGCCGTCGGTGTCTCCGCCTTCCCAAGGAGCCTCTCCAGGGTTTGCACGGCGCCAATCAGCA
>CBINJX010001051.1:0-2029 GCA_966251085.1 uncultured Verrucomicrobiales bacterium | reverse complement strand
AGGAAGGAAATGGCCTCCGCGTGTCCTACTTTGCGGAGAAACGGGATGGGGCTTTTCATGAGGTCAGGAAAAAGGGTGGTGGCTGAAGTGCAAAACGTTACGCGCACGACTTGAGAATAGAGACGGGCATTCCGCAAAGCCTTTTGACGGAAGGTCTGTGTGTTCTGAGAGATGAGGGCGATAAACCTAGCCACCAGCTCCGCGTCGGAACTTTTGACCTTCAGTTCCGCAAAAACCGCTGGGCGAACACAATTACAGAATTGACATTTCGTCCCGCAAAATCGCACGCTGCGCACCTTCTCTCATTCTGAGCGTCTTTTCGGTGATGAACTCCGCAACCTACTCATTCAACTGGCTGATGCCCGTCGTGTGCCGTGTTGCGGTGATTCGAGAGGCTTCATTCCTTCGTGGCCAGAAACATCGCACTGTGCAGGGCTGTTTCAGAATGACCGAGTAATCCTTTTACCGACTTTTCCGAAAACTCACAGCCCTGCCAACCGAAAAGGTGGCAGGGCTTTTTCGTTCTTCTCTTTATGAAAACCGACGCAGGAACCGGATCGCTGATCGGCGATTTACGTGCAATGCCGCGCCCGTTCTGGGTGCTGCTCATCGGCACGTTCATCAACCGATTTGGGACATTCGTGATGCCCTTCCTCACGATCTACCTGGCGAAGAAGGGGTATTCACTCATCACCGCGAGTTATGCCGTCAGCGCCTTTGGCATCGGTACGCTCTGTGGAGGAATGGTGGGTGGCTGGCTCGCGGACCGGATCGGGCGCCGGAACACGATCGTGGTCGGCACATTTGCCGCGGCGCTTTTCTATTTCCTGATGCACTTCGCGGCGACATTCCCGCAGATCATTCTCTGCGTAATGCTGGCGGGGCTGAGCGCGGGAACGTATCCACCGGCGAGCAATGCACTGCTGGCGGATGTCGTGCCGGAGCCGCTCCGGGTCCGCGCTTACTCGGCTCTGCGTGTCGCGTTGAATGCGGGATTCGCCTGCGGGGCCGCGACTGCCGGATTCCTGGCCAAGTATTCGTACTTCTGGCTGTTTGTCGGCGACGCGATCACCACCTCGCTGTACGGAGTGATTGCTCTCATCGCCCTGCCGCACGGCATCCGCTCCACCACGGAGCGGGCGCCTTGGAAGGATGCCTTGTCGCACATTCGGCGGAATCGTCCGTTCCACGCTGCCTTCTTTGCGGCGCTGCTGATGGCGCTCGTATTCTCGCAGTTCGGCACCACGTACTCGGCGTTTGTGGTCTCGCTCGGACTCTCGCTGGATCTGGGAGGTCTGCGCCTGTCGGGGGAAACTCTCTACGGAGTGCTGCTCGGATGGAATGGCCTGATGGTCATGGTCGCGGAGTTGCCGCTGACGGGCCTGACCCAGCGGTTTGATCCGCGTCGCGTGATGGCGCTGGGGTATCTGCTGCTCGGTGTCGGATTTGCGATGAATGCCGGTGCGTCCTCCGTGACGTGGCTGTTTTTGGCGATGACGGTCTTCACTATCGGTGAAATGATCAGCATGCCGGTGAGTAGTGCCTATGCGGCAAAGCTCGCGCCGGAGCCGATGCGGGGACGCTATATGGGTGTGTTCAGCATGACCTGGAGTCTCGCCTCGATCTTCGGACCGCAGTTCGGCTTCCGGATTTTCGATACAGGACCGGATCTGCTGTGGATCATCTGTGGAGTCCTGGGGCTCGCCGGGGCTGTCATGCTGCTGCGTCCGGTGCGTGAGATGGAGGAGCCCGGCGCTGCGCCGAGCATTGCGCCTGCGCAGGGCACTCCATAGGTAGGTATGTTGGGGCGGGCGGTTCTCAGCCGCTCGTCCCATCGGTTCCCTTCGTCCTATCCGTCCCGGCGCCCTGTCCTCACGAGCAAGGTTGACCCCTACCCACCACCGGCCATAGCTTGCGCCGCTTATATTCTCATGAAGATCCAGCGTGCTCTGATATCCGTGTCGGATAAGACCGGCCTTGTTGATTTTGCCCGCGAGCTAGTCGCGATGGGAGTGGAGATCATCTCCAC
>CBINJX010001050.1:0-2036 GCA_966251085.1 uncultured Verrucomicrobiales bacterium | reverse complement strand
AAGGATGTAGCCACGCAGATGGTAGTAAGCAGGGCTGATCTTCGTGAGAATCTCCAGAGGTTTCGTGAGCTTCTCAATGTCCTCCAGCGTCTGCACGTAAACGTACGGCTCGTTTTCGTCGGTGTATTTTACGAAGTTCAGCTGCGCGGCTGTGATGAGCGATCCGCCCACGAGCAGCGTGCCGACACTCCATGTCACCCAGCGATCCACACTTTGCACGGCGCGGAAAGCGAAGTGGCCGAAAAGAAAAAGGAATGGCCACATCATCACGATCAAGCACCACGGAGTCTTGTAGGCGATGATGCTGTAGGCAGTCAGCGTACCCGTGCCGGCGATGGCGAGGTACCGCATCGGCCGGCTCGATCCTCTCCGGAGAATCAACGGGACCATCAGCAACCCGGCCGCCGCAGGCCATTCGTAGCGGACGAGAAGCTCCAGCCAATATGCCCACGGTTTCTCGTGTCCTGTTTCGCCGCCAGTGCCGGTTGTTGCCCAAATCGTGAAGGTTTCCCACAGGCCTGCGAGTGATCCCACCGTGCCGGGATCACGACGGAAATCCGGCCAGTCGAGCAATGCTCCAGTATAAAAGAAAACGATCAGCCCGACGCTGACGAGGAGCGTCTTGACCAAGTCGCGCCAGTTCCAGTGCTGACGCGAGTACGGCATTGAAGCGGATGGCGAGAGAGACTCCAGAATCCAGAGCGTCGGGAATGCGAGGAGTAGTGAGACGACATGGATCGCGTAGGTCTCTTTGGTGAGCACCATTCCCGCGACCCCGAGTGCCACCGCCCAGAGATCGCGCCGGGTGCCCTCCTTCCAAAGCCCCAGCACGCCCCACACGGTAAGCATCAGAAAGAACAGCAACCACGTTTCGTGAATGGCGTAGCGCCCGTAGAAAACCATTCCGGGTGAAATTGCCATCGCCAGGGCCGCAATGGTGCATGCATCCCGACTGAAGAAGCGCCGGTAGGCAAAGGTGAAAACTACACAAGCCGTGCTGACGAGGACCAGGGGAAGCCGGAGCACCCAGATGTCGCGCCCGAAAAGCGTCTGCGCGAGGAACAGCACATAAAAGTGCAGCGGGCCGTGAAAGTTGCCCGGATCATAATGGTAGTACCCCTGACTGGTCATCTGATCAACGAACCAGCCGTTTACACCCTCGTCGAAGTGCGCAGGCTTCATCCCGAGCCATGCCACGCGGAAAAGGAGCGCGAGCACCACGATCGCGATCGGAATCCAGGGGATGGAATGCCGCTTTGTCGAAAGCGATGGTTTCGTGACGGGAAAAGTGGTCACACTCATTTTGCGCAGACGATGTGACGGAGCCCGAGGTGTTTGCTCCTTGCCGTGAAATCCGCACCCGCTCTATGCAAGCCTCTCCCGAATGTCTCCATATCTCTCAATAGTGATCCCTGCCTACAATGAGGCACGAAGGTTACCGCCGAGTGTGGAAAAGCTGGGACAATTCTGCCGCGAGGCGCCTTGGCCCATCGAAGTGGTGATCGTGGTAGAGCGGAGCACGGATGGAACGCTGCAGATAGCGAGGGAGCACACCAGCCAACAAGCGCAATCTCCGCACGAGTTCAAGGTGATCGATAGCGAGGTACAGCGCGGGAAGGGACATGCGGTGCGGAGCGGAATGCTCCAGGCTACGGGCGAGCTGGTCTTTTATATGGATGCAGACCTCAGTGTTCCGCTGCGGGAGGTGATGCCATTTGTGCGGCGTTTCGAGGAGGATTCGGCCGTGGATGTGCTGGTCGGGAATCGTCAGCACGCCGAAAGCCGCATCACTCTTGCCCAAGGATTGTTGCGCCGCTCAATGGGGCAGACGTTCAATCGGATCATCAGCACGCTCGCCCTGGCGGAGCTGCGTGACACGCAGTGTGGATTCAAAGCCTTCCGGCGCGAAGCATGCCGCGAAATCTTCTCCCGCCAACAGCTCGACGGATTTGCCTTTGACGTCGAGGTGCTGATGCTCGCGCGCCGCTTGGGGCTTCGGGTGGCGGACCTGCCGGTAGAATGGATCAATTCGCCGG
>CBINJX010001049.1:0-2036 GCA_966251085.1 uncultured Verrucomicrobiales bacterium | reverse complement strand
GATCCCGAAAGCCGCCTGGATATGGTTTCCAATGAGCGCCTCGCGGATCGTCTTGATGATCGGCACTCCGCCTGCGACCGCTGCCTCGAAGAAAACCGGCACCTTGTGCTCGGTGGCAGCGGCGAAGATCTCTTTCCCATGCTCGGCGAGGAGTGCCTTGTTGCCGGTGACGACGATCTTCTTCCGCTCAATTGCGCCGAGGATCAGGCGAAGGCTCTCTTCCTTCCCGCCCATCAACTCCACGACGATCTGGATCGAGTCGTCCTCGAGCAGATCCTCCCAGCGGGTAGTCAGCAACTCGGTCGGGATTTCGACTCCGCGATCTTTCTTCAGATCACGAGCCGCACATTTTTTAACGCTGAGTTCGAGGCCGAGCCGTTCCCGTAGCAGGGCACGGTTTTGCGTCAGGTGCTTATAAACACCTGCGCCGACATTCCCCAATCCTGCTAGGCCGATGCCGATAGACTGCATGTTTCGTAAGGTCGGAAAAAAACGAGCCGCGGACTATGGCGCGGGCTTTCCGAGGGTGGCAAGTGGTAAAGTTGAGGGTTGAGTGCACCAAACGAGCGGGGCGCGTGAAGGTGGGAAGAAAAGTAATCAGTGAGTCAGTAATCAGTAATCAGTTCAGAGCCCGCTCCATGTAGCCGCGCCCTCACTGATTACTGATTACTGATTACTGACTCACTGATTACTTCCGTTCCCCCGCGCGCCACACGCCCGCACCTCCGGGGACTGGATTCGAGACCGGAAAAGGTCCATCTTACGGTTTCTCCCATGCCAGCTCCTCGCAAGACAACGACTCCTCGAAAGCCACGGACTACGAAGGCTGCTGCCGCAAAACCAAAACCCAAGGCAAAGGCAGCCGCAAAGCCACGTGCCGCTACGACCCGGCGTCCCCGTGGGCCTCGTCTGCTGCTGATCATCGACAACGAGCCGATCCGCAGGGAGGCACTGGAGGAATATCACCGGCTGGAGGAGGAGATCAGAGCCGCTCAGGAGCAGGTGGAGGCGTTCGAGAGTGGGGATTTGCCGTCGTATCAGCGCTGGGAGGCCAGTGTGTTCGGTCCGATCCTCACGGAATTACGGACCGCGCTGCAGACGATTGAGGAGAAACGCGCGATCCTGATGGAGATCGAGGAGGAGATGTTCTGGGGCGGATGCAGTCCGGTGACAGCTTATCGCAGGGTAATGAAGCGGCGCACTTCCCCGCAGCCTGAACCCGAAGAGGCGGAGCGGGGGAGACGCGGGCCATTTGAAGAGGGGGATCCGTTCGGAGGCGGGGACGAACCGGATGAAGACGAAGGCGATCGGATGTTCGGGAAGAGTGATCTGCCTGAGGATTTCGATATCGATGAGTTCGACCGGATGTCGGCGAAGAAACAGAAGAAGTTTCGCGAGGAATACAAGATGATGGCGATGGTGTACCAGATGATGACCGGGCGTCCGGCGCCGGATATCAACGAACTGCTGGAGCACGAGCGCCGGAAGCGGGGCAGGGGCAGTGCGGGATCATCCGCTCAATCCGAAGCGATTCACGCCGCACAGCCGCCGGCAGACCGTCCGGCTGACCGATTGAAAGAACTCTACCGCAAGCTGGTTCGTCAGTTGCACCCGGATTCCGCTAAAGAGCAGACCGCGCGGGAGAAGGAGCTTTGGCACGAAGTGCAGGAAGCGTATAAAGCTCGCGACCTGGAGCGTCTCGAAGCCGTCGCGGGACGCGTGGAGATGGGGCTCGGTGGTAGTGCGACGAATCTGCCACTGCAGATCCTCCGTCGCATGACGCGCGATCTCTACGATGCCTTGAGCGGGCTGAAATCCCGGATCTCCGGTGTCCGAAAACACCCGGCATGGCTCTTCCGCAACAAGTCGAAGCAGCTCTCCAAGTTGGAAGCGAAACGCCGGCGCGCTCTCACGACGGAGTTGCGGAAAGCAACCGAGACGCTCAGCCTGCTGACCGAGGAGTTGGAACGGATCGCCGCCGCGGCGAATGCTCCACGTGGGAAAAGAGGGGGACCGAAGGGGAGCAGGGCGAAAAG
>CBINJX010001048.1:0-2039 GCA_966251085.1 uncultured Verrucomicrobiales bacterium | reverse complement strand
TTGTCACCATTCTTTCCGAGATTCTGCAGCCGCTTCTGCTCGTCATCGGTCAGCACCTGCCCCGGTAAGGGTGCAAGATGCCGGATGTCATCCGCCGAGATCCCCAACGCCTGGCCGACACGGTTTCCGTAGTCGTCATGCACCATATAAAAATGCCAGAGCATGCGCTCCTGGACATCGCGTTCACATTGGCCGAGCAGGTTACCCATGTTCTTGATCAGGTCGTCGCGCTCCCAATCCATCATGGTGTTATAGCGGCCGCGCGCCTGAACGTAATCGTTGCGCCGCTCGATCACACTGCGCGTAAGCCGTCCTCGGATTTCCGGCGGATTGTTCGGCTCGGGTCGCGAGGAGACCTGCAGCCCGTTGTGAATCGAGGGCTCGAAGTTCACATGCGGATTCTGCCCCGGCGCAAGGTCCACCCCATAAGACATCTGGCCGCCGCGCTGATTTGTCGCTACCTTGGCCTTGGGTTGATTCACCGGGAGCTGCAGGTAATTCGGCCCGACCCGATAGCGCTGTGTGTCGGAATAGGAAAACGTGCGACCGACGAGCATCTTGTCATCGGAGAAGTCGAGGCCATCGACGAGCACACCGGTGCCGAAGGCGATCTGCTCGTTTTCGTTATGATGATCCTGGACGTTCCGGTTCAGCGTCATCACACCGATCTTCCGCAGCGGGAAATCGTTCTCCGGCCAGATCTTTGTATCATCAAGTGGATCCCAATCGAGCTCCGGGTGCTCATGATCCTCCATGATCTGGACATACACATCCCACTGCGGATAGTCGCCGCGCTCGATCGCCTCGTAGAGATCCTTGGAGGCGGAGCCCAAGTCCTGCCCCTGCACCTTGGCCGCTTCCTCTGCGGTCAGGCTGGCGACGCCACAGCGCGGATGGAAATGATACTTCACCAGCACGGTGTCCCCCTGCGCGTTCACCATTTTGTAGGTATTCACCCCGAAGCCCTCCATATGCCGGTAGCTCGCAGGAATACCCCGCGGACTGAAGAGATGGGTAAGCATGTGCATCGACTCCGGAGTTTGACTCATGAAATCGAAGATCCGGTTTGGCTCCTGGCGGAATGTCACCGGATCAGGTTTCAGCGAATGAATGACATCGGGGAATTTGATAGCGTCCCGGATGAAGAAGATCGCGAGATTGTTGCCGACCAGATCCCAGTTGCCGTCCTCGGTGTAAAACTTCACGGCAAATCCACGCGGGTCACGCGCCGCCTCTGAGGAATCGCGTCCGCCGATCACCGTCGAGAACCGGATAGCGAGAGGGGTCCTCTTTCCTTTCTCCTGGAAGAGTTTCGCCCGGGTGTACTTCGAGGCAGGTTCATCGCCTATCATTCCTGTGGCTTCGAATTCTCCATAAGCCACGAAGCCGCGTGCGTGCACCACGCGCTCAGGAATCCGCTCGCGGTCGAAGTGACTGATCTTCTCTAGGAATTGATAGTTCTCGAGAGTTGCCGGTCCACGACTGCCAATCGTTCGCTGCGACTGGTTGTTTGTGATGGGGTGCCCCTGCCTGTTGGTGAGGGTTCGGTCCGTGTTCTGGGATTCGCTGTTCTGGTTATCCATAGCAATCGCTTTGCATCGACTCTCTGGGACCGAACAGATGCCGGGGAGCCCTAGAAAATGCTTTAGACGCATGAAAGTCCCTCCGGTAAGCAGTGGGATCGAAAGGAGACTTGAGACTCCGCTGTCATTTCGGGCCAGAACGGGGCAACGAGGCCGTGATTGCCAAGGTATTGGGCGTCCAAAACCTGCCATTTGCACTCCAGATAGAAACGTTTGGCCTCAGACACCGAAGCAGTGGCCATTTGCTTCGAAGCAGCGGCCTTTTCCTGCGGAGCATCGCAGAAAAGCTGCAAACGATGGCAAAACTTCCGCAAACGTTTGGCCTTTTTCCGCAAACGATTGCGGGAAAAGACCAATCGTTTGCACCCATTCCGCAATCAATTGCACCCGGAGGGGAATGCTTTGGCCCCGATGGCCAAAGCTTTGGCCCCTGAGGCCAAACGTTCCTATCCTGAG
>CBINJX010001047.1:0-2045 GCA_966251085.1 uncultured Verrucomicrobiales bacterium | reverse complement strand
GCATACTGCGTTGCTCGGATTTTTCCTTCCACACCGCGGTCGCCGAAACCACCCGGCACCAGCACGCCGGCAGCATCGCTCAACAGGCTGGCAGGATCGTTTGCCTCCACGTCCTCCGCATCCACGCGGACGAGATCGATTCCGCAATCTACCGCAGCGGCGGCGTGGGCGAGCGACTCGTAGATCGACTTATAAGCGTCCTGGAGTTCGATGTACTTGCCCACTACCGCGATCTTTACGCGGCGCTTCGGCTTCACGACACGATCCACGAAACGGCTCCAGTCGGACATTTCCGCCGGAGGGACGTTGAGATTTAGAAGACGGCAGACAGTCTCATCCAAGCCCTCCTTCTGCAGCATCAGCGGCATCTCATAAATCGAGTTCTCCACGTCCCGAGCTTCCACCACAGCATTAAGCGGAACGTTGCAGAACATCGAGAGTTTCTGCCGGACATCGAGTTCCAGTGGATGCTCGGTGCGGCAGATGAGGACCTGTGGATGGAGACCGATTTCACGCAGCTTGGCGATCGACTGCTGTGAGGGTTTCGTTTTCAGCTCGCCGGCGGCCTTGATGAACGGAACGAGCGTAACGTGCATAATCACGACGTTTTGCGGGCCGACTTCGAGCACGAACTGCCTGATCGCCTCAAGGAAGGGAAGCCCCTCAATATCGCCCGTGGTGCCGCCGATCTCTGTGATTAGCACGTCGCAGGGCTGTTCGGCAGCAAGGGCGCGGAGACGCGCTTTGATTTCGTCGGTTACGTGCGGGATCACCTGCACTGTCTTTCCAAGGTAATCACCTCGGCGTTCCCGGGCCAGCACGGTCTCGTAAACCTGACCGCTGGTCGTGCTGTTTGATCGGGTCAGGACGCTGTTCGTGAACCGCTCGTAGTGACCGAGATCGAGGTCGGTCTCTGCGCCATCGTCCAGCACATACACCTCACCGTGCTGGAACGGATTCATCGTGCCGGGGTCCACATTGAGATACGGATCGAACTTCTGCAGAACGACCTTCAGCCCGCGGTGTTCGAGTAGTGTGCCGAGAGAGGCTCCGGCAAGACCTTTGCCCAGGGAGGACACCACGCCACCAGTGACGAAGATGTATTTCATGAAATCGGGTAAAGGGATTGGGTCCCAAAAAAGGGACAAACAGACGCGAAAAAATGCCGGGCGGCAACTCCTAGAGGGGAAAATTTATAAGGATAGCCGTTAATGAGAGGCGGTGTGCGTCAGGAGAGAGGGGCCAAGGAGGCTGGAAAAAGGCCAAAAATAAGCAGTAATCAGTTCCAGCGCGGCTACTTATCCCATATGGAGCTGCCGGACTGGGGCTCTCAACTTGCAGCCCTCAACTATCAACTCTCAGAAGCGGTTCAACTGCAGCTACATCAGCCGGAGTATCAACGCCGGCCGAAGCGTGCTTTGTGATGACGACTCGGATCTTTGTCCCGTTTTCGAGTGCACGGAGTTGCTCCAGTTGCTCGGAGCGTTCCAGCAGCCCTTGGGGCCACTTTACAAAATCGAGCAGGAACCGGGTCGAGTAACCGTAGATCCCCTGGTGCCGGTAATAGGGGGTGGTTTTTGCATCGCGGATGAACGGGATCGGGGAGCGCGAGAAGTAGAGGGCGTCCCCATTGCGATCGAGCACCACTTTGACGGCATTCGGATTGGTCACGTCTTCGCCTTCGGGGAAGACGTTGGCGGCGGTGATCATTTGCACGCTTACATCCACTGTGAGGGTTTGTGCCAGTTCCGAGATCAGAACCGGATCGACCAGCGGTTCATCTCCCTGTACGTTGATGACGTGGGTGACGCCGCGCAGCCGCTCGGCTACCTCTGCGCACCGGTCGGTACCCGACTGATGATGGGGTGAGGTCAGAGACACCTCAGCGCCAAAGCCTGTCGCCGTCTCCGCAATCCGCTGGTCGTCAGTGGCGACAACGATCGTATTGATGCCCTGCGCTCGCTGACACCTTTCCCATACATGCTGGAGCAGGGGCTTGCCTGCGATGGGATGGAGCGGCTTACCCGGGAAACGGGTAGAACCGA
>CBINJX010001046.1:0-2045 GCA_966251085.1 uncultured Verrucomicrobiales bacterium | reverse complement strand
CGGAGTCAAGACGCTGACTGTTTCCGGTGCCGGGAACACAGTCTTCAGGGGGCTGATCGAGAACGGATCGGGTGGGGGAGTGTTGGGCCTGACGAAATCCGGCATGGGAACGCTCACCCTCAATGGCGCCGCTGCGAATACCTACACAGGAGCGACGACGATCAACGGAGGCACCCTGGCCGTGGATTTCGCCAACGCCGCGGCACCCTCGAACCTGATCAACAGCCAGTCTGCCCTCGTCTTGAAAGGCGGTGTGCTTCAGGTTCTGCAGAAGAGTGACACGGCGACATCGCAGAGTTTTGCCAGCACTGCTGTTTCCTCCGGAAACTCGACAATCACCGCGACCAACGTGGGTACGCTGGAGACGGTGACGCTCGGGCTCGGAGATATCACGAGCGGTCGTGCTGCGGGGGCGACGATCAACTTTAGCGGTGCACCCGTGCGCGGCAGTATCACGACGTCGTCGGTGAATACTAATGGCATTCTCGGTGCCTGGGCGACCATTGGCTCGGGGACTTCGATGACCTATGCCAAGGTAGACGAGAGCGGGAATATCGTTCCCGCTGTGGCGGCAAATGTGACGGGTGACCTCATCACGAGCGTTCCTGAGTCCGGCTGGGACGAGAGCGGGACAAAAAACTATCGGCTCACGGGTGCTATCAATCTTTCTGCCAATCGATCGATCAATGCTCTGCAGCTCGGCGGCCCTAATCAGGTTGTTACTCTCAACAATTTCAATCTGACGATGAACGGCTTGATGAGCGTTGGTTCTGGCACTTCGCTTACATTCACTCGCGGGACGTCGGGCACGGGCAATGTGGTGATCGGGGCAAACAAGGAGCTGGTGGTGACCGGTGCCTCGAACCTGATCTTCAACGTGCCGATCGTGGATGATGCCACCACGCCAGGAGCCAGCTCTCTGACCTACAGTGGCACGGGAGTAATGGCACTCACAGGGGAGAACACTTACACCGGGACTACCACGATCAATTCAGGTATTCTCCGGATCGGCAACGACGGCGCAACGGGCTCAATCGCCAACGGCGATATCGTAAACCATGGAACATTGGAGATCCGCCGTAACAACGCGATCACGGTCGCAAACACCATATCTGGCACCGGCGCAGTCACAAAAGTTTCCAGTGGAATAGCCACGCTGAGTGGGAACAACTCCTATGAAGGGCTTACGCGGGTTAACTCGAATTTCCTCAGCGTGGCGCACAATCATGCACTTGGCTCCACAGCCTCCGGCACCATTGTTGCAAATAACGCAACGCTTCTCTTGCAGGATGGAATCACCGTGACGGGTGAAACCGTGACGATCGTTGGTCAAGGAGTCTCGAATCTCGGTGCGCTGGCGGTCGACTCCAATTCGACAGCGACCTGGGCTGGAACAGTTGATCTTGGGGGCGGCGTTTCACGTGTGGGAGCACGGGATGGCGCGGTCCTCACGATCAGTGGACCGATTGTGAACGGAACTGGGCTCAACATCAGTTCCAATGACATGAACCCCACCGGAACCGTTATCATCTCCAGTACGAACAACACATACACCGGGGTAACGAATGTGGTTCGCGGTACTTTGAAGATTGGCGCAAACAACGCTCTTCCTGTTGGCACGACGCTGGATGTCCACAATGGTGATACGGACAATCCGGCGAAATTCGACCTGAATGGTTTCAACCAGACCGTTGCTGCTCTCCAGCGGAGCAACGCACGAGGGACTTCGACCGTGACCAACAGCAGCGACACGCCGGGAACGCTGACGGTGAACGGCTCTGCGAACACGACCTTTGGTGGCAATATTACAGGCAGCAACCTTGCCCTTGCGAAGGCCGGCACAGGTACGCTCATACTGACTGGCGGAAATACCTACGCGGGAGGCACGACGATCACTGGCGGTAAGCTTCAGGTTGGAGCGGGCGGAATATTCGAGGAGACGCCGGCCGACCGGACCGGAGCCGGTGAAGGCGAGCACATCGACATCCCCATGCAGGCCGAGCGCCCCGCCGGAGACGGCGCCCCGACCGGTGACGACGTTGAAG
>CBINJX010001045.1:0-2046 GCA_966251085.1 uncultured Verrucomicrobiales bacterium | reverse complement strand
CAAGCCGACAGCCATCGCTCTGAACATCGACGTCGCACCCACGCTTCTGGAGGTGGCTGGTGTGCAGCCGCCCGAATCCATGCAGGGCCGCAGCCTGCTGCCTGTGGCAAAGGGCGAATCACCGGCCGACTGGCGCTCCGACTTCTTCATCGAGCACCTCATGATGGAGGAATCGATCCGGAAACACGAAGGCGTTCGCAATGAGCGCTTCCGCTATAGCCGTTACTTCGAAGCGGAACCGATGATCGAGGAGCTTTACGATCTTCAGGAAGACCCGCTGGAGACGGTGAACCTGATCAACAGCCCGAAGCATCAGAAGCTGGCTGCAGAGCTCCGCCGGAGAACGAATCAGCTCCGCGATCAGTATGGTGGGGAGTTTAGTGCGAGGGTGTGGAAAGTGCCAACTGAGTAGGTGGGGGCGGAAGCGAGTTTGAAAAGTTCGAGTGGCTAGCGGAGATCGTCAGGGGATCTCGTTGTCCGTTTTTCCAGCCGCACCCTTTTGTCGGAGCCCATGGAGGAAAACGAGGGCTCCCACGACACTGACGACTGCCATGCTGAGTCCAAATGGTGATTCCGCATTCGAAAGCATCCCGCCCCAACACATCGCCATCCCTCCGATGAAAATCTTCCACTGTGCTGCTGTCATCGAAGTGTTATTCTTCGCTTGGCACTCGAAGTCCAGCGATCCCATTGGTGTCTAACGGGGCAGTTCTTGAATCGACATCGGAGCCGCGAGTCCAAACTCATCTCCCATCTGCAAAAAAGAACTGATCACTCCGCCTCAGTTTCGGGAGACGCACCAATAAAGATGCTTTCGTAGCCCACCACCAGGTCGCCAGAGCGTAGCGTGAAAATGTCATACACGCCATCGCCAGAGCCGGACGGCGATACCCAGAGCGGAGCATTGCCTGCGGAAGATAGCTGCACAAAGGTCGGTCGATGCTCTGTCATCTGCTCGTTCCACGCCCAATAAGCCGCCTCGCAGTCGTCCTCAAGTGCAGACCGGACTGTCTCATAGTCGCCAATTGCCATCAGTCCTGAGTCCACCCCGTAGTAACCCGCCTTGTGGTCATATTTGTATTCCCGGCCCAAACTGATTCGGACTCGTGAAACAACACTCCATTCATCGGTACGGTACTCGCGGAAGCTAATCGTGTACGTACCTGCTGGCAGGGGGAGTTGCTTGCCGTCCTCTGTGGGGAATGAGGCATCACCAATGATAATTGACCCCGAAGTGACGGCGAGGGGCCCCGACGCGATCCAGTCACTCTCATGGCCGCCGGTGTTACGTCGTTCCCATTCTTCCCGTGATGTGATGTCAAATTCTGCCATATTGTGTTAGGGGTTAAGAAATCTACCGCCCGGCGAGTTTGTACGACGGATCGCCGGGCGCAGAAGCTCCGAGAGAATCCGGAGTGACTGTGGAGACAGCTCGCGGGAGTGACAGTGCCTGCACATTCCCTCAACTCAATGAGGCTTCTGTAGTTCCTGGTGTCGCTTGGAAATCTCCTCGACCATTGCATCCATCTGCTTCTGGACTTTGGCTCCAGCGCTCTCATGGATCGTCCAATGGATCGTCTTGTGTGCGTTCCACCAGATGAGCAGGGCTACGGCAGAAACTGTCCACAGCGGCCATCCACTGCGAATGAAAAGCACAGCGAACAGGAGCGCCGCAGGGAACGTGATGGCCCCAACACTGACTATGAAAGAGGTCGGTGCCCACACCATGAAACTCGTGAGTGCACCCCAAGCACCGCTGACCGCGTGCGTTGCCGTGATTCCGCCGAGAGCAATACCGAAGAGGGTCGCAGCAAAGACGAGCACCACGCGCCCCGTGACGGTTCGCAGGGCGTCGAGAGCCGGTGCGAGAGGATAGTTTTCGATATTGTTCATCGCCTCTAGAATGCGAACTACGTAAAACGCCGTAAGTAAGTCCGAATTGATACGGTGAAGCTCCTTGGTCAAATGAGCTTCAGGGCGGTATGAAGTCGCCTGGCATCAGCGGTTGCGCGAGGTACGAGCGCGCACCGCCGACCACATCCCGAA
>CBINJX010001044.1:0-2052 GCA_966251085.1 uncultured Verrucomicrobiales bacterium | reverse complement strand
TTTGATGCAGTTCGCCTGAACGAGCAGCCGTTGGTGACCGCATTGCTGACGGCACTCAACGAGAAGTTTGGTCCCGGCGATTACCTTCTCACAAAGGATATCGTTGAAGGGAATCTCTACTTCGATCACCCGGAATTGCGTGAAAAGGAAATCACGCCGGGAGACCTGACTGCTTTCATTCGTGAGTGGGCACTCGGAACCGGGATCGTGCATGCATGCTACAGCCGCGAGCAACTTCTGGACGGCCGTGCTCCGGGGCGAATCGGTGAAAAGGTCCTCAATGGTTACGACGCCGAGGGCAGTGGCGACGTTGTACTCGTCTATAAGCCGTTCGTCGTCCCGCAGTCGAGCAAGGTGGGTACCACACACGGCTCGCCGTATGCGTACGACACGCATGTGCCGGTGTTCTTCTATGGCGCGGCATTCAAGCCGGGCCGTTACATGGAGGAGTTTGCGATTACCGACATTGCACCGACGCTGTCGGCAGCACTCGGCATCAACATGCCTGCAGGATGCATCGGCAAGCCATTCACACCCGTGCTGACGCCGAATCCTCTCCGCGATTCTCATACCCAAGCAGCCGCATCCAGCTCCGTAGCGATTCATCCCGGTGCTCCGCAGGATTGAGTATTGCTTGGTTTTTAACAGGTGCTTGAAGAGCTGCCTGCGAAAGTAGCCAGTCTGCTAATTCCTGTGCCTCTCCTGGGGCGAATACGCCCGCATGAGGCAGTTGTCTCAACCCGGCGGCGATTGCACCGTCGGGCGGTCCTACCCAGATTACCGGTCGTGGCAGGCTAAGCACCAGCCCCAGCTTGCTCGGCCAGAGGAACCCTCGGGCTTCCGGCCGTTGTGTCACGACACAGGCGTGGCAACGCAAAAGAGACGCCGGTAGTTTGGCCTCATCGACGTACGGCTGCCATTCGCAGTTTTTGAGACCGAGTTCGTGGGCTCGCGCTTGCGCAGCGGGCCACGAAGGGCCACCGCCTTGGAATCGCAAACGAATTGAAGACGATCGCTTTTCTACCTGGGCTTGTGCTTCCAAAAGAGTATTCCATTCGTGGGCGCGGCCGAGATTGCCCGAGTAAATCCATGTCCACAGAGGCTCCGAGGGCCGTGCCGTCAGACCAAGGCTTTCGAGTCGCTTCAAGACTGGCGCGAAAACCCATGGCCGGATCGTTACCGGACGAGTGCCATGCTGTGCAAGGTGCCGAGCCATGTCATCGTCGAGAGCCACGACATGGTGGGTCCGGCGATAACACCACCCCATGATTGCACCAATCGTGCGCGAGAGTGGACCGTTGGGCACCTCACCGAGTCCGACTGCCAATTCCGGATAAAGGTCCATCGCCCAATGTGCTGAAATCGCACGATGCCTTACAGCAATGAGAGTCGCTGCAACCAGCAGGCAGGGTGGCGAACTTCCGGAAACGACAACGTCCGGGCGACGGGCGCCGAAACCTGCGCGGAGAATTTGGAGAAGAGCGAGTGCCTCCCGGCGCATCCGCCCCCGTTTCCCCTGAGCCGCACGATAGCTTTCGTCGGCAGAGATGAAGTCAGTTTCATGACCGGCACTCCGCAAACGCTCTCCCAATTCGGCGAAGAGTATGCCAGTTGGGGCTGGATCAGGCGGGAAATATTGGTTGAGGAAAAGGATGCGCACAGTCGTTTTGCTAGGCGTCGGGTTGTGAATTGGATGCCGCATTCATGGAATCCTAGCGAACAGAGGTCGCGGGGTTGCCCCTCACAATTATCCCTGGTGGTACATTCTCCAGTACGACACTTCCCGCGGTCGCCATACTATCGGGACCAAACTCAATTCCGGGTGCAATAAACACCTGCGCCGCCACCCATGAGCGCTCCCGGATTACGATCGGCTTGGTTACCAGATCGAATCCCGGGGATCGAAATTTGTGCGAACCGGTGCAGAGAAACGCCCGCTGGGAAATGCAGACGTTGTCCTCGATTGAGATGGGAGCCAGGCTCAGAAGAATGACCTCCTCCCCAATCCAGACGTGATCTCCCAGCGTGACCCGCCATGGGAAGGTGATGTTT
>CBINJX010001043.1:0-2059 GCA_966251085.1 uncultured Verrucomicrobiales bacterium | reverse complement strand
GGAGCCGGGAACTACCGGCTGGAGAAACTTTCTTTGCGCTTTCACGCGCCCTGCCCGTTGGGTGCTTCTCTGAAAGTAAATAGTTGAGGGTTGAGAGCCATGCACAGGCAGATCGGAGCAGGCAAGTGTGGCGAAACTGGGGCTGTTTACTGACTTCTGAGCACTGAGTACTGAGTACTTTCTTCCCGCCTTCATGCGCCCCGCTCGTTGGTTGCTCTCAACCGCCGTGGCGATTTGTAACATCCGGGAAACCGTTCGACTTCCCGGCGCGTAGGGCGTAATTCACCAAACCCTTTTTTTTCTTTTTTCCGCATGTTTGCGAAACCAGACAGTGCCCTCGTCATTGTCGGCCATGGCTCCACGGTTAATCCGGATTCCAGCGCGCCGACTTGGGATCATGCCGAAACGCTCGCTCGCCGCGGCGTTTTCGGAGAAATCACCTGTGCCTTCTGGAAAGAGGAGCCAAGTCTGCGGCAAGTGCTCCACAACATCGATCGGGACGACATTTACGTGGTCCCGAATTTCATCTCCGAAGGCTACTTCACCCGCACGGTAATTCCTCGAGAACTGGAGCTGGATGGCGCGGTCACACACCGGGACGGGCGCACGATCAAATACTGCGAGCCGGTGGGAAACCACCCGCGTATGACCGAACTGCTGCTCCACCGCGCAGCTGAGGTCGCGCCGGGAGTACCTCCTTCCGAGACCAGCCTCTTCATCGTCGGCCACGGAACCGATTTGAACGACAACTCCGCGCAGGCAGCAAAGCGGGAGGTCGAGCGAATCCGGGCACTCGGGATCTATGGCGAAGTGCTGAATGCCTACATGGAAGAGGCGCCGCTGATCGCCGATTGGGACAAGCTCGCTTCCAAATCGAATGTAATCGTCGTCCCCTTCTTTATTGCCGACGGATTGCACTCTTATGAGGATATCCCCGTGCTTCTCGGCATTTCCGGCGAATCGCTCGGAGCTGCGAGTGCCAATGCGAAGGAGGTTTTCAAAGGCAACCCCTATAAGCTCCGTGGCCGCACGCTTTTCTACGCGAGCGCCATCGGGACAGAGCCGCTGTTTGCCGACGTCATCCTCGATCAGGTCGAAGCCTTCGATCAGCAACACGCTACAACTATCCAGTGAGCCGCAACATCACCGACGCCCTCGCCCGCTGGCTGGCAGAGGGATACACACAGATGGGACAGGTGGAGATCCGGAGAGAAACCGATGGTTACCTGCTCCGGCATATCGAGGATTCGGAACGCAGCGACCTCGAGCAATCCTCCCACCCGGAAGACGCCCGGCATCTCGCGGTGTATGATGACGCGGGGCATTTCCGTCCGCTTCGCACCGCTCCGAATCTCCGGCACGGTTGGTCTCTCCGATTGGCGGATGTCTCAGCAGTCCGCGTGGCGCTCGATCATTTCTATCCCGGCATGCTCGGTGTGCTGGTGAGCCGCGAACTGGACAATCTCCCTGTGATCCCTCTGCGCGACCTGCTCGGAAGGCAGACCGGCATGTACACGGTGACCAAAAAAATCACCGACGAAGAGGCGCAAACGATGATTGGTGGTTTCTGCAAATCGCAGGGAGGCTGTCTCAAGACCATCCTCTGGCAGATCTCACCAGAGATCCCCGTCACTTCTCTTCCTCCTGAGAAATTCGATCCGTCAGTGAACCAGACAGGCACTCCGGCCCGGGCGATTCCCATGCTCTGTCACGAAGGGTGCAATCTGCTGGTGGCGCAGGCCCGGGCGGTGGTGAAGGGGAAATGACGAAGTTCGAATGACGAATGACGAAAAAATGACCGAAGCCTAAAGCTCAAAGGTGCGCCGCTTCCCTGAGGAGGCGCATCTCAGTTTCTTGCAAAAAGAAGCCAGATGATGTGATCTTCTGCGCGGAGTCGCTCCCCGGGGGGAGTAAAGGAGCAGGCGAGCGGTAGAAACCACAACTGGAGATGGAAAATGGATCAGCCAACAGGCGCCATCCATTACGGGAGAGAGAAAACCGCTGAAGCGACATCGGAATTCCATCTTCCGAGCGGGAAAAAGGATCACCCGAGCGGCGC
>CBINJX010001042.1:0-2065 GCA_966251085.1 uncultured Verrucomicrobiales bacterium | reverse complement strand
ATTGATGGTGCCGTTGCCGGTGTTCAGTACCACGCCGGAAGCCGTGGTGATGGAGCCCGCTCCCGCATCGCGGTTGGAATCGATGCCGCCATCATCGTTGGCGATGATGGTAAGCGTGTTGCCGGCCAGTGTGATGTTCTGATTCACCAGCACGGAGCGCCCCGCCAGAAGGGTGAGATCCTGGGAAAGTGAAAGCGCAGCGTCTACGACGATATCGTTATTCGCCTGGATGATCACGGCCGATGCCTGTGCGGCGAGCGTGGTCGCGGAAATCGTGACATCGCTTGAGGGCGAATCACTGAACTGATCCACCCCAGAAACCGTGCCCGCGCCGGAGTTGGCGATGATGACGTTCTTGGGATCAATGAGGAGAGTACCCGCCTGACCTGCGGTGGCCGTGGTATCCACCTGGCCTACCAGTGAGAAGCCACCTGCGGAGCTGACTTCCACGAAACCGCCATTGGCACCTGCGGCTTCTGCCTTGGCCAGCAGCGTGCCTGCCATGGTGGTGTTGCTATCCGACCATAAACGGATGGAGCCGCCCGCGCCGCCGCTGGCGTCGATCTTGGCGGAAGTAGCAACGAGCGTCTGCTGGGTAGAGGTAAGTTCTACGGACCCACCCGCCTGATTGGCGGAGCCTTGAGCGAGAATGGTGCCGAAGTTACCCGTGTAAGAGCCCGAGAGAATCACCTGGCCAGCTCCTCCGCCACCCACCGGGGTAGAGACATCGATCAATCCATCGTTGCGCACCACATTGCTGCCGATCAATGCCACGTGTGTGCCCTTTGCGAGCAGGGAACCTTGTACGGTGATGTCTCTGCCGCTCACGGCGACCTCACTTTGATGGAAGTCTGCCGAATCGATCAGTACCGCACCGTCCGACCCCGCTCCAATACTGAGTTTACCGCCAGCCTGCAGCGCGGAGAGATCAGTGTCAGTAAGGCCGAAGGAGCTGCTTTGATCCGCGGTAAAGCCAATCTGCACCGGCAGGCCAGCAGTGTGGGTATGCAGGCTCAGTTGTTGTCCAAAGCTGACTGAGTGGGCGCCGCCCAGAAAGTCCACCTCATCAGACACAAGGGTGATATCTCCAGCCACCGTCAGCGAGCCTGCAAAAGTGATGCTTGTCCCCGCATCGACAATCAGACTTCCGGAAATTGTTACCGGGCCGTGGAAGACTACTTCTGACGCGCCAGTGATCACCAGATCGCCTTCGACGGTTAGTGCATCATCGAAGACCCAGGAGCCGCTTCCCTCAAAGTTGATGCTGTGATCGGAGACGAATGATTCGAGAAAATGATGAGAATCAGTGCTGATAGGATGGATCTCGTGCTGATTGGCCTCAAGAGATCCCAAAAGAATGCCCACATCTGCGGACATCAAAATACGCCCTTCGAGTTGTTCAATGATGAGAAAGTCAGCAACTTTACCGGCGCGAGAAATGCGAGACTTGGCCATGGAAGTCGCGGCATTTATCACCAGCTCTTCATATAGCAACACCAAGCTGCGAAGCAGCACGTTGTGATTTGCGTCAGCGTTAGGCATAAAACTTTGACGGTCACACGGTTGCGGAGAATGCCCCTGCGAGAAGCGTGACTGTATTTTTTGTGCCTTGGACAACCGACGTTAGCGTCTCCGTGCAATCAACTTTGCGCCTGGATTCCGTGGTTTATTACAAGTGCGAAATGTAAGCGACGCCCCGGCTCTGACAGCTTGGTTCTGTAGATCTCCTCTGAAAGTGAATCATTGAGAGTATTGAGTTGAGAGCCGTGCACCGGCGGATTGGGAGGTTTGTGCGGTTGGGGACAACCGCCCTCCGGAGCGACGCCGTCCCCGGCGTCCTGGACTTTCTCCACGCCTTCACGCGCCCCGCTCGTTGGCGGCTCTCAACTATTCTACTTTCAGAGAAGCACCCAACGAATCCGGATGCGTGAAGGAGATGGAGAAAGTAAACCGCTATGGCGCGTCACCCACCCGGTAGGGCCTCCTTTCCGCCGCGCGTGCCTCGTTCAGGGTGGACGTGGCCTCACTCTCCACGCGCCCTCCCGGCGGTCGGCGGCGCGACCGC
>CBINJX010001041.1:0-2066 GCA_966251085.1 uncultured Verrucomicrobiales bacterium | reverse complement strand
AACGGACCGACACCCGGCTGCCCAACTTCATCCTACTCGATCCGAATCCCGAGGGGAACGAATTCAAGGAATACAAGGCGAGCGATCTCGTGGGTTGGCTCGGACCGGAGCATGCCCCGGTGCGCCTGGGTGGAGAGTACACACAACTTAGTCGTACGGTGGATGAACTCACTAACGACCGATCGACACGCGACACTCTGCGCCGGTTCTTTGCGCGGAAGTACGAGACCGAACACAAGAGCCGCACGGCCGCTGCGCAGAATGCTGCCTTTGAGCGTGTGAGAGGGCTCACGGCGAACGCTGATCTTTTCGATCTGGCGAAAATGCCCGAGAAGGATCGCATCCGCTACGGCCCGGGCACTTTTGGCCTGCATACCCTGATGGCGCGAAACCTCGTCGAGGAAGGCGCGCCATTCGTGATGGTGGCGAACGGCATGCCTTGGGACAATCATGTGTTCCAGCATGAGATCCATCAGATGCTCGTCCCGGAGTTGGACCGGATTCTCCATTGCCTGATCACCGATTTGCAGGATCGTGGACTGCTCGACAGCACCCTCGTCATCGCCATGGGAGAATTTGGCCGCACTCCCTGGCTCAACGCCGCCCGCGGACGCGACCATTATCCGAATGCCTGGAGCATGATGATGACCGGCTGCGGTCTGAAGCGTGGTGTGGTGGTCGGCGGAACGGACGTCGATGGCGTCGATCCCGACGGAAAGTCATTCAACGAACAGAATCTCTTCGCCACGATCTTCACCGCCCTCGGGCTCGATCCGTACGCCGAGTTTGATATCCCCAACTTCCCCACCTTTCACCGGGTCGAAGACAAGGCCGAGCCGATCAAGGAGGTGCTCGCATGAAACTGGAAAAACCAAGGAACATCTCCCTTCCCACCGGCGTACTAGGCCTCGCCGCATCCCCCGATGATTCACGCCTGTACGCCGCCTGTATGGATGGGCTGATCTACGAGGTGGATGTTGCGAGCGGCAAGGCGTCCGCTTTCCAGGATGCACACAGCAGCTATGCTTCCGGCTGTGTTCTTCTCCCCGATGGCAAGACGCTGATCTCGGCAGGCTACGATGGCGCACTCCTCTGGCATGATGTGGAGACCAAACGCAGCTTCCGGCACGTAAAGGCGCATCAGTTCTGGTCGTGGCAGCTCGCGCTATCGCCGGATGGGAGCCGGATCTCAACCGTTACCGGGCAATACCTGGTCGGCGGCGAGAAATACGAACCCGAGCCCGCATCGGAACCGACAGTAAAAATCTACGATACTCGCACAGGCGATCTCGTACGGTCCTTCGAGCTTCTGGCGCCTGTGCTGAGCACTGCATTCAGCCCGGATGGCAAACACGTCGCCGCGGCGAACATGATGGGTGATGTCCGGATCTGGGAGGTGGACTCCGGGAAAGAGGCTGCAAAGTTCAACACGCCTGACTTCACCAGCTGGGGCATCATCAAGAGCCCGCACTACATTGGAGGGATCTACAGCATGGCGTTCGCCCCGGATGGAGAAAGCCTGCTCTGCTGTGGCATGGGACCGATGCGCGATCCGATGGCGGGCAACGGCAAAATGACCTGGCAACGCTGGGCGTGGCGGGAAACTACACCGAAGATGCTCGACCAGATCCACGACGGAGAGCACGGCTCCGGGCTCATGGAAACACTCGCGCATCTACCTGATGGCAGTGCCTTCGTGATGGCGGGCCGCCAGGCGCAGGGAACTTGGACCACTGCTATGTTTTCCGCTGCGGATGGGAAGCTGATGGCGTCGCTGGATACCAAATCCCGCGTTACCCGAGCGCTGGCCAGCAAGGACGGGAAATGTCTCCTGCTCGCAGCAGCGGCAGGTCAGGGCAACAGGGACAAGGATGGAAAGTGGCCGGATTACGGCCGGATCCATATCGTGCCGATTACGGTGTAGCGTAGCGTCAGCCATCCTGGCTGCGGGTGCCCCGACCATCCTGGTCGGAGGCTGATCACCGTGGCAGCTATACCCGCCCGTAAGACACGCAGGACTCGGAGCAGGGATGCTCCGGTCACCCGCAGTCAAGATGACTGCGCTA
>CBINJX010001040.1:0-2099 GCA_966251085.1 uncultured Verrucomicrobiales bacterium | reverse complement strand
GCAGGCACGGCGGTCGAGATTGGCGAACTCTCCGGAGAACCATTATCGAGGCTTCTTGGAGGCCGCGCTGCATCCGGGGCACGCGCACTTACCTATTACATCGGCGGCAGGGGCACCGACGCCACGTTCGCGGGCACGATCGCCGAGCAGGATCCTGCTGTTACCACAACCGCATTCGTCAAACGCGGTGAGGGCCTCTGGACCCACAGCGGAGCATGTTCATGGAATGGCGGCACCACCGTGGAAGAGGGCACCTTACGAGTGAGCGGCTCGCTCACCAGCAACGGTGGAAACTTCAACGTGCTCTCCAGAGCGACGCTCGATCTCGCCGGCGGCACGCTCATGACTGCCGACCTGCAAGTCGAGGCAAACGGCCGACTCACCGGTCGCGGAACGATCAACGGCGACCTCACGAATCACGGGACGATCACCTGCAACCTTGGCACGCTCACGGTGACGGGCGACGTGGTGAACAGCGGCACTATGCGCTTCACCGGAGGCGCAACCCTGAATGCCTCCGGACGCTTCGTGAATAACGGCGTGCTCGACCTGCTCACCGGCACGCAGGGACTACCGGCAAACCTGGAGAACAATGGCATTGTCATCGATTCGAGCAGCCTCGGCCAAGTGGAGGCGAGCAAGACGGGCAGCACGGTGATGCTGAGCATCCAGACGTATAGCGGCCATTCTTACCACCTTCAGCGATCCGATTCACTCGTCGATCCGAACTGGACCAATGTGGGAGCCATTCAACAGGGTGATGGAACCATTCGTACTTTCACGGATCCCGCAGCGACAGGGCCCCAGCGATTCTACCGTGTGGTAGTGACGCCTTGACCGTGGAGAGGTGCAAAGAAGTAGCTCTGCCCCAAGTCTGGTAAAAAGCCCTCTAGCCTCATCTGCCTTCATCCGTCCCGGAGAGACCACCGGGAGCTTTTGAAATTTACCACGACATTCGGCAAGTGGGGCATTGTGTGAATGCCCGCGCTTTGGTGCGATCCAGCATTCCGTGCGCCTCTACGGGGCGCAGTTCAAAATGTACAGGTCCGGTGGTAGCGCCCGTTCCTCGCGCGACCACCGGATTGTCTCTTACATTGTCCCTCTGGGAAACTACTCGCGCCTGAGAACAACTGAATGACTCACGCGAGGATCGCCTTCACCACTTCCCCGTGCACATCGGTGAGGCGGAAGTCGCGCCCCTGGAAGCGGTACGTCAGCTTCTGGTGATCGAGCCCAAGCAGGTGGAGGATTGTGGCGTTGAGATCGTGCACATGGACTCGGTCCTGCACGACACCGAAGCCCAGCTCATCGCTCTCTCCAAAAACAAAGCCGCGCTTCACACCTCCTCCGGCCAGCCACATCGTAAAGGCGTCAATGTGATGATCGCGTCCGACTGTCTGGCGGACCTCTCCCATTGGAGTGCGACCGAATTCACCGCCCCAGACAACGAGTGTGTCGTCCAACAATCCGCGTCGCTTCAGATCGAGCACGAGTGCGGCAGAGGCGCGGTCCACTTCGCGGCAACGCTCCTCGAGCGCATCGCTGAGATTGTTCTTCTGATCGCCGTGATGGTCCCAATCCGTGTGATAGAGCTGCACGAAACGGACGCCACGCTCCACCAGGCGGCGAGCAAGCAGGCAGTTCATTGCATAGCTCGGCTTGCCCGGTTCAACACCATAGAGAGCCAGGGTTTCAGCTGACTCGCTGGCGAGATCCATCAACTCCGGCGCGCTCGTCTGCATCTGCGCGGCCATCTCATACGCGTTGATACGCGTCATGATCTCAGGATCGCCGACCTCATCCAGGCGCGCACGATTGAGTCCCGCAACTGCGCTGTAGAAATCCCGCTCACGACTCGCGTCGAGCCCTTTGGGACTGTTAAGGTTCAGGATCGGATCTCCACTGCTGCGGAACGGCACGCCCTGATAGGATGTAGGCAGAAACCCGCTACTCCACAGCGAATTACCGCCGCGTGGACCACGGGGGCCACTCTGCAGAACGACAAACCCGGGCAGGTTGTTTGATTCACTCCCGAGACCATAAGTGATCCACGACCCGATGCTCGGTCGGCCCGGCACCTGGAAGCCGGTATTCATGAA
>CBINJX010001039.1:0-2107 GCA_966251085.1 uncultured Verrucomicrobiales bacterium | reverse complement strand
GGCGAGCCATGCGGGATAACCTCCTTTCAGGACGTACACGACAGGGATCTGGAAGTCGTTTTTGATCCGTTCGGCAACCTCGTGACTCGCCTCACAACCGCCTCCGTCACAATAGACCACTACCGCCTTGTCATCATCCCATTGGTCGAGGAAGCCAGGGACCAGGGAGTCCCATTCGTCGAGGTTCAGCAGCACTGCGTTCTCGATATGCCCTGCCTCGTATCGAGCGCGTGGACGTGCATCGACCCACAGGACCTGCGCACCCCACATCCGTGCAGTATCTGCGCGGATCTCGCCTGGAGCGAGCGGTTCATCGCTCTTCCATTGAAGTTGAATTCCACCCGATACCAGCGCGGGGACCAGTGCGATGCCGAGCAGGATCAGTAGCTGTCGAAAGGCGCGTGCGATCACTTGATACGCGCGTGAATCGTGTACGTGCGCGGAGCGTCCGGCGGGAAATCCGTGGCCACCCGGATCTCCGCTTTCTCCCGCAGGGTAGTATCAGCGGCTTTTACCGAGACCACGTACTGCTCGCCCTCTTTCACCGTCTGCAGTGCTGCAGTGACACGTGGATTCGTGCTCGTAATGCTGGTCACTTTCACCGGGCGCCCTGGCGCGGCCTGGAGCTGAACCGCCTTGGCGACGTTGGAGTCACCCACTTTCCAGAACACCAGCGAAGGTGAAACGGTGAAGGGTTCATTGATGAGAACTGTAAGGTCGAGCACCGTTGGCTGATCAGGCTGATCGGTGGTGAAGACACGGATCGTCTTGCGCTGCCCGCCGACACGTCCTCCAAAAGTGAATTTTACCGCGATCTCGCCACTTTCCCCGGGGGCGTAGGTTTTCTTGTCGGGGTCGGCGCTCGTGCAGCCACAGGAAGTCTTCACATCCTTGATGGTGACGGGCGTCTTTCCGACGTTTTTGAACGAGAACTTCGCCTCGACGAATTTGTCCTGCGGCGTCCGGTAAAATCTCTGGGCTGGCTGGTCCCAGCGCAGTTCTCCGTGGGCGGTTCCCGCGATGAAGCAGACACCGATGGCGGCAAACAGCTTATAAAGCATGGCAACCTCTTATCGCGGGTCCGCAGAATTTCAATCCTGCCGGAATGAAACAGAGGGTGCGAATGCGCAAGCCGTAGCGCCAGCCATCCTGGCTGCGGGTGACCGGAGCATCCTTGCTCCGAGTCCTCCGCACTTCACGGGCGATCTACAAGACACCCGCAGTCCCTTCCTGAATACCTCAGAGCTGCCGCGAGGATCAGCTTCCGACCAGGATGGTCGGGGCTCCCGCAGGCAGGATGCCTGACGCTACGGCGCCAGCGCCTCTCGATTGGCTCCTTTAGCGTTGTTCCTCAGTATAACCCGTTTGAATGAGTGGCCGTTCGTCCTGGAGTGCCGACCGGTAAGTCGCACCGCTCAAAGCTCTTCTGCCACTCTCCATTCGAATGGGTTCGCTGGCCTGAACCGCGAACCGTTCTTCTGCAGCATCGGTAGTATATGCAGTCCGGTAGGCACCCCGGTAGGTATCCCGTGGTGAATCTTCCATTGCATACTGATCTGTCGCACAGCCGCCAAAGAGCATCGCCGCTGTGGACCCAATAAGACATCCAACAATTCCCAGCTTCATAGCGAACTCTGAATCGCAGGCCGTCGCATCCACGGCCTTTCTCTCTTGCCCAGCGTGCGACCGGGGGAACGTCGCATGTGGCTGTCCGGAATTCCCTTATCCCTCAGCTTGGCTTCGGCCATTTTATGTGCGCCCGGATGGGAGCGCCGACATCCGCATGGGCGTTTGCAGCGTAGTCGCCGGAAAAGAAGAGCCGTCCAGCCGGAGTTCAATCGCGGTCAGCCTCGCTCGTGAGGTAAGTGCCCTCAATATTGTAAGGTGCTTCACCGGCTTGCCTGGTCGCACCGGTCGCGGTGCCGATGCGGTTTCGTCCGGCGGAACGGGACTGGACATTTCCACAATAGGGAGCCTCGCCACCGCAAATGAGCCTCCGTGAGCGTCTTCAGCGGGTATAAAATGGCGGTTTTGACCATCCCTCACCCGGATACGGGCTAGATACGGCTGATTTTCCATCAGTAGTTATCCCCCGGTGATAAAATGC
>CBINJX010001038.1:0-2123 GCA_966251085.1 uncultured Verrucomicrobiales bacterium | reverse complement strand
CAGTTGTCAGCCTGTCCGTCAGTGGTTGGAAATCACTCTTTGAAATCAGTATCCGCCTCTTTCAGATCCAGTTCCTTGATCCAGATGTTCCGGTAGCGCACGTCGTGCCCTTCGCACTGGAGTTTCAGCCCGCCGGGAGTGTCGGTGATGCCATTTCCGTTGTCGTTACCGCCATCGACACCCGACTTCGGCCCGCCCCAGACTTTGCTGATGCCTTGGTTCGTGTGGACCTTCTTGCCGTTGAAATACATGGTGACCATTGCCTTTTCGACACGTTTGCCGTCTTTAAAACGCGCTGCGCGGAAGACGATGTCGTATGCGTTCCATTTACCGAGGCCGTTGTACGCATGGTAGGGGGACTCGGTCTCGTTGATCACCGCACCCATCCCGTGCTTCGTCTTATCGCCGTCGAGCACCTGGATCTCGTAGCGGTTCTGGAGATAGACGCCGCTGTTTCCGCCTTTATTGGGAATGAGAAACTCAATGTGCAAACGGAAGTCGCGGAACGGCTTCTTTGTGACGATGTCCGCCGTGCCATATTTTCCGCCAGCCGCCACCGGATCGTCTGTCATGAGGGCTGTGCCTTTGTCCACCGGGTCATCGACGATCTTCCATTTGATCGGTAGAGCCGATTTGAAGCCGGGGCCTTCCCAATAGGTCCACTTTTCATCGAGGCTCTCTCGGGTGCCATCGAAAAGGACTTCCGCGCCGGGGAGCGGTTTTGCTCCCACGCCGACATCGGCGAGAGCTGGAGCGACAAGGGTGGAAGCGGAAAGGGCGAGCGCGAGGAGGGAGGGGAGCGGTTTGATCATGGTGAGGGGATTTACAGTCAGGCTGCCATGGAGCATGGCAGCGAGTAAACCCCTCGTAATGCGCGTATCTTATGCCGCAGCTATGTGGATGCAGAATAACTCCGCGCCAATGGAGCGTAGGAAGGGTGCGGCATGCGCGGTTATTGATATCACGTCAACCCCGCGGGCTGATATCCTGTGCTGAGGATCAGCTCATGGATGGCAGCCTCATTTACCCGCCTTGTGTCATAGGTGACTGTTACCAGTGCTTCCTTCAGATCCGCCTTCGCTTCCTTCACCCCCTCGCGCTGGAGGAGTGCCTTCTCAACTTTCTCGACGCAGCTTTCACATGTCATTCCATCCACCCCAAACTGAATGGTATGCGGATGTTCCTCATCACTCGTCTTCAGAATATGCGGGTCGGCGGGATCACGTTGTGGCATACGGGAAATCTCCGGTTGAGCCGTGTACGGCCTCTAATTGATTTATCGAGTCGCCTGATCCATCCAGCCGTCCGTCTCGTGTGAACGCTGCGATGGAGGCAGTGCGCATTACGACGTCGGGCGCAACTTGAACGGTGGTGTGTGCTTCCGTTTCACGGGCTCCGCGCGGAACCGCTCGCGCTTCTGTTGAACAGTAGGCGTGGGAGCCGGTTCTTTCTCTGTGCCATAGCGGAATCCGGTCTCATCCTCAAACCCCTCGGGTGCCTTGTACGAGGCAATCAGCAGCGATCCGAGACCGAGCAGGTAGAGAAGTCCGACCATGCTGAGAACAATGAACATAAGCGAGGTAAGAAGCCCGGTGGAGAGAGTCCGGGGATGACTGCTATAAAGTAAGTCGTGCTGCGTCCCACGTGAGGATGGGTGGGGGCGCATTTCCTCGCTTGTGAAGCAACCCGGAAAATCATTAGATAGGCCCCGAACGCTGAGAATCGCAGCTACTGGATCGGGTTCAGACGAGGCTTCGCCTTGAGCGTTGCCAGTGCGCTTTCCGGTTTTGGTGCAACCGATTGCATCTCGACTGCGAAGCGTCGCGCTTTTCCTGCGATCGATTGGTGGAAATCGGCAATCGATTGCACTCGAAGGGGAATCGTTTGGCCTCAGACACCGAAGCAGTGGCCATTTGGGGCAAATGATTCCACTTCAGGTGCGATCGATCGCAGCAATTCTGCAAACGATGGCAGAAAGTCTGCAAACGACTGCAGCAGTTCCCCAATCCATTGCACACCGGATGCAATCAAGTGGGGAGCGAGTGCAATCGTTTGCACTCAGGATGGAAACGTTTGGCCTCAGGGGCCAAAGCTTTGGCCATCGGGGCCAAAGCATTCCCCTC
>CBINJX010001037.1:0-2136 GCA_966251085.1 uncultured Verrucomicrobiales bacterium | reverse complement strand
TCAAGGGCCGTCCGGAGCCAAATCGGATTCGCGTGACCGGCACCATGCGCGCGCTGATGAAGCGGGATCTCGAGGACTACATTGCACAGCTTCTCTTCATTCCCGCAAAAAGGGATGGTGTGCCGGTGCCCGGTGTTTTCAAGATGACGTTCAGATGATCCTGCGGAACGCTATGCGTCACGTGGACGAGGCGGGCCCCACCATCTCTCTCCAGGTTTCCTTATATAGTTGGCCCACACGAATTTCCATGGAATTGCAACGAGGCAGATCATGATCCCGACGGAGCAGTCAATCGTTGTCTGCGTATAGTCCGGATCGAGACGACCGGTTCTCCAGAGGGGAAGGCCAATTGTCAACAGCCATATGAGCTTCCACAGGAACTCGAAGAGAAGTACCGGCAGCATGCGGAGGGGATAGCGAAGCCCAAGTCCCATGAGAAGTCCGAGTGCGGCGAGCAGGGCTACCGCGACGCTGTGCATCAGACTCCACTGGCCGTGATTGAACAGCCTTGGCCACTGAGAGGAAACCAGGAACACAAACACCATCAGGTACACGACTCTCATAACATTGAGCCGCAAGGTCGATACGTCCTGCATTATTCACCCTGTTTGACGTTAAACTAAAAATCTAGTTTTTAGAATAACGCAAGAGCAGAGGGACGGGTTTCAAAACGCGCATATTTACCGAACGTCGGATCCAATTGCAGCCTACATGCTTCATCGGAGAACACTTATGGTCAGCGTCGCACGGATCGCAGCGGTGCTTTGCGCAGGAATAATGACGGGACTTCTTTTCGGCGACTGGCTCGGCCCGTCATTCGCCAGGGCGCAGATGCCGCTTCCGGCCTTTGTGCAGTTTCAACAGATCATTCACTACAATTACCTGAAGGTGCTGCCTGCATTTTCGATGGCGGCACTTCTCGCACCGATTCTGTGGGCATTTCTGATACGAAGGCGACGGAGTGATGCGGAATTCAAGATTCTAGTAGCGGCAATACTCGCTATCGCAGTCGGCTTCACGATCACGTTCGTCTACAACGTTCCGGTGAATGATCAGCTGGAGTCATGGAACTACAGCTCACCCCCGGCCAATGCGCGCGAGCTCTGGCACCCATGGGAGACGGCGCACAATGTGCGAACCGTCTTCTGGGCTGCAGGTTTTCTTCTCGAGATCATTGCACTCACGATTGCAGCGAAACCCAATATCGCCAGAAATAACTGAGGACAACGTGCGACTAGTCGGGGCGCTCTTTCTTTCGGTGGCCATGTCCGGGTGCCATCTGTTGCGGGCCTCGCGCCCCTCGACTGAGGACACCTTCGCGGCTGGGCCTCTTTCCAGATACTCCGCTTACTCGGACAAAGGATATCCGTGGGCAGTGGGCCCCAATTCTCTTCAGGGAAACGGGGTCGGTCTGCAGAGCATTCTCATTCGGAACTCCGTTTCTCTTACAGATGGCTGGGTGGAGACAGTCGTGGATTCAGCAGACGATGGTGGTCTCGTTTTGAGATTCTACGACAACGAGAACTATTACCTGCTCGCTATTCGCGATGACCGGGCGCCGTTTCCGCGAAACATCGACAATCTTCAGATCTACAGGCGATCAGGCACAGGTCAGGGAGGCTTTGTCTCCCTGTGGCGTACAGATGTTACCTGGCCTCGAGGGAGCCCTCATCGCGTCAGATTTGAAGCGAGAGGCGACCGCCTTGCGGTCTATTTCGACGCGCATCGCGTTGCCGAGATTTCCGACACGCAACATCTCCGCGGCGAGGGGATCGGTCTCCGCCACTACGGCAACAATGCCGCGTGGATTACGCGATACCGCAGCTTTTCATGGGGATTTCTCTAATACCTAATGTATGTCATGCAGCAAATCCTGATCGGCGATCCTGATCCTGAGATCGTTGCGCTCGAGGAGGAGATCCGCGCTGCGCAGCTCAATGCGGACGTAGACGCACTCGATCGCCTTATTTCCGAGAATCTTCTTTTCACTGGACCAACCGGAGAAATCGGCACAAAGGCGGATGACCTCGCAGCCTACCGGTCAGGCGCAGTACGCTTCATTGCGCACGAGCCACAGGAGCTCCGGATCAGACGAATCGGTTCCGATGTAGCGATCACTGCGTTGCGTGCCCGTCT
>CBINJX010001036.1:0-2139 GCA_966251085.1 uncultured Verrucomicrobiales bacterium | reverse complement strand
GTGATGAAACCAACCATGGTCGCGATCGACATGGTGCCGCCCATCAGCCACACGCCGATAACCGATCCAATGAACGCCATCGGGATGTTGAGCATGATCTGAATGGCAAACATGGCACTCTTGAAGTGGGCATAGAGGACCACAAACATCGCCACCAGAGAGATCACGCTCAGCATCGCAATCAGTTTCGAGGCGGATGCCTGACTCTCAAACTGCCCGCCATAGGTGATGTAGTACCCGGGAGGCAGACTTACCTTTTCCGCAATGGTACGCTGCAGTTCGGTGACCGCACTCACAAGATCGCGCTCGGAGACGTTCGCTGCGACATAGATTCGGCGCTGCACATCTTCACGGTTGATCTGGTTTGGTCCCTTCGCCTCTTCCACGCGTGCGAGTTGCCCGAGAGGCACCACCATGCCGTCATTGGTGTCGACCGGGATCTGCCGAATCGCTTCTGGATCATTCCGCGCCTTATCGGTGAGGCGCAGCACTACATCAAAGGTGCGGTTACCTTCCAGAATCTGGGACACAGTTTTGCCCTGCATTGCCAGCTCTGCGTACTCGGCGACCTCGCCAACCATTACATTGTGTTTACGCGCCTGCTCACGATCCACCCGGACGTGGAGCTGTGGGATAAGAACCTGCTTTTCCACGAAAATATCCACCATTCCCGGTACGCTCTTCATTACCGTCTCCACCTCCTCGGCTTTCTGTCTCAGAATCGCAAGGTCGTCACCGAAGATCTTTACCGCAACTTGAGCACGTACGCCCGAGAGAAGATGATCGATTCGGTGGGAGATCGGCTGGCCGATATTTGCGACGACACCTGGGAGCTGATCGATCTTGGCGCGAATGTCGTTCAGAATCTCTTCACGATCGCGATCGGATTCCTTCAGTTCCGCCTCAATTTCGGAAGAGTGAACTCCTTCTGCATGTTCATCCAGTTCAGCGCGACCGGTTCGACGGCCAGTCATTTTCACCTCGGGAACTTCCAGAATCAGTCGTTCCGCCTTGCTGCTGATCCGATTGGACTCCTCAAGGGAGGTTCCAGGAGGGAGCACCAAGTTGATCGTAAGACTGCCCTCATTGAACGGCGGCAGGAACTCCCGCCCAAAGAACGGCGTGGTCGCCATTGCTGCCAGAAAGAGGATCGCAAAAACTCCGAGCACGAGATTTGACCACCGAAACCCAAAGGCGAGCACCTTCGCTTCGATCGCCTTGATGCCACGCACAAGAAAGGAGTCCTTTTCGTATGCCATTCGCTTCATCTTCGGCAGCAGGTAAGAGCAAAGCGCCGGTGTGACGGTCAGCGAAACGAAGAGCGAGGCGATAATGCTCGTGATATAGGCGACACCCAGCGGCGCGAAAATTCTTCCTTCGATACCCCCGAGGGCAAAAAGAGGGATGAACACCAACACCACGATAATCGTAGCGAAGACGATCGAGTTTCGCACCTCGCTGGAGGCGTGATAGATCACCTCGAATGCGGACTTGGGCTTCGGCAGATGCTTGTTCTCCCGCAGCCTGCGGAAGACGTTCTCCACGTCGACAATGGCGTCATCTACCAACTCGCCGATTGCGACAGCGAGCCCACCCAACGTCATGGTATTGATCGAGATATTAAACCACTTGAACACCAGCACGGTGGCCAGCAGCGATAGCGGAATTGCCGTGAGAGTGATGAATGTCGTGCGGAAATTCAGCAGGAACAGAAAGAGCACGATAACAACGAGGATCGCACCGTCTCGGAGCGCTTCCTCCACGTTCCGGACCGCGTTCTTAATGAAGCTCGCCTGGCGGAAAATATCACTGTGGATCGTTACCCCTTCAGGGAGGCCCGCCTGAATACTTTTAAGTTCCTCCTCAATACGCTCCGTTAATTTGATCGTGTCAGCCCCTGGCTGTTTCTGAATGGACAGAATGACGGCCGGCTTTCCATTCACGCCAGCATCGCCTCGCTTTGCCAGCGGTCCACCCAGACGGACCTCCGCAACTTGAGACAACGTTAGCGCCAAATTCCCCTGTCGCTCCTTCGGAATGACTGCTTGCGAAAGATCGCTCAGGTCGGTGACACGGGCGAGGTTGCGAATCAGCCCTTCTGTATGCGCCCCAATGAGAAAGCCGCCCGTGGAGTTTACG
>CBINJX010001035.1:0-2141 GCA_966251085.1 uncultured Verrucomicrobiales bacterium | reverse complement strand
CCGTGTCCGCAGCTCGTCTTCAGGCCAGTTGTGACAGGTCTGGCAGGCGCGGTTGATGTTCAGGAGTGGACTGCGCACGTGGTGATCGCTCACCTTTTGCGCGCCGACGCGGTGATACGGCATATGGCAGTCAGCACATGAAACTCCGGACCGGGCATGAATGCCCTGGTTGAAGAGTTCGAACTCGGGATGCTGAGCTTTCAACACCGGCGCTCCCGTCTCGGCATGGGTCCAATCCTTGTGCTTCTGCTCGTCGTAATACGCCAGGATATCATCGACCTGGAGTCCCTTCGCCCAAGGATAGACGAGCCGTTTCTCTTTCCCTTTGAAATAGTACTCCACGTGGCACTGGCCACACACATAGGTGCGCATCTCTTGCCGGGTGGCGTCGCGGTTCACGTCGAAGTCAGTGATGCCGTCCTTCGCTTTCAATGCGCGGATCCCCTCGATGAAACCGGGGCGAGTGACCCGCAGCTGCATGTTGTTCGGGTCGTGGCAATCGATACACGCTACCGGATGCTCCACATGCTTGCGCGCCTCGGCGAAGGACATCTGGTTCATCTTTTCAAAGCCTGCAATCAGGTCGCCATTCCCGAGTTTGCGATAGGGCGCATAAACGGAGCCGTGACAATGCAGGCAGGTGCCAGGCTGGGCGCTCGCCTGCTGGCGTCCAGTGAAGATCTGGTCCGTGAGCATGTGCGCGTGACCACGCTCTTCACGAAAGTCATGGGAGAAAGCATAACCCGCCCACATCGTTTTCAGTCGCGGATCTTCCTCCAGACGGGATTGCGCGACGATGGAGCGCGGGTCCGCTTTGGTGGGCGTTCGCGGTACGGCCTCGCTGCCGCCATAACGGGTCCGTACCTGGTCCACCGTCCGCTTGTAGCTATCGTATTGGAACGGAAAGTTTTTCCCCCAGATCTCCGGATCCACGGTATCCTCGGTCAGATTCACCACGCGGACGTACGGATTCCGGCCTTCCTGCTTTCGCTCAAAGATATTCATCAGCAGCGCCACGGCCGCTCCGGCCGCGACCATTGCTGCAACAATCACTCCGGCGAACAGCAAGAGCCGGCGCTGGATGGCTCCTGATTCATGGGGAAACTGCGTTGTTCTCATGGGATCTCAAAGATGGCCTACCTCACTATGGCACCGGATACAGGAGAGTTGTTTATTACTGTCCCCGATTCCGTGTCCTTCAATCGTGGCGGTAATTTGCGAGTGACACTTCCTGCACGACTGCTCGGTGATTGCGCGGTTCCGCTCATTGATACGGATCGGCTCGTGAAAGTCGCCTGTGGTGAAGGCGTAGGAGTGGTTCCAGCCGTTCAGTGCCTTGGTGAAATACTTCGGAATGAGAGAGGACGGAGTATGACAATCGTTGCAGGTGGCAACCGCATGATGAGGTCCGTTTAGCCATCCGGTGTACTGCGGTTCCATGATATGGCAATTCACGCAGGCTGCCGCGTTATTGCTCAGGTAGGAGCCTCCCTTGGCGTAAATAAACGTGTAGCCGCCGACCCCCATGGCGACTCCGATCGTGATCGCCGCAGCGAGCGCCAGAAGCTGTGGCCAGGATGGACGTTTGAAGCTGGGAACTCTCACGGCGGCAAATCTTTATCGATAAGTCTGCACTCCTTGCGTGTCTGGGGCGACGTTACAATTCGGAACAAATCCAAAGTTGAGATGTGCGAGGCAGCTTATCTTTTTGTCTGTCCTAGCAACACCCGGCAGATGTCCCATTGCGCCCGCCCTTTCGTTCCTGCGGTTCACCAATGCGAGAGCATGCCTCCGGATCTCTTCTGGAGCCCCGAAAACCACCAGTAGTGCGCGCGCGACAACCAGTCGTACCTTTTCACCAACCCGTTGCCCCGCGCTGGCAACCCGTTGCAGAACCGGGGCAACTGGTTGGTGGGCGGTGGCAACTGGTTGCCCATTCGCCGCAACCGGTTGCCCAGTTGAGGCAGCCAGTTGCGGGGCTTGAGCAACCAGTTGCCTTTGCAAGGCAACTGGTTGGGAGCGATGTGCAACCAGTTGCCTGCAATCGACCACTGGTTGTGCGGCGCCGACGACTGCTAATAAAACGCCGACCACCACTGGTTTGGCGAAAACCACCGGTAGTCTCCGGAATATCACGGCTA
>CBINJX010001034.1:0-2151 GCA_966251085.1 uncultured Verrucomicrobiales bacterium | reverse complement strand
CGAAGGATCTCCAGGATTACCTGCCTCTGTATCGAAACCTGGGGCTGTGGGAATCCCGGCGGTACGGCTTTTTTGATGATGGAGACACGCTGCTGCTCTACTACCGTAAAGATCTGTTTGAGGACGCCTCCATACAGAGGGATTTTGCCGCGAAATATGGATATTCATTGAAGGATCCTCGCGGCTTTGACTGGAAGCAGTTCATCGACGCGGCACGCTTTTTTACAGAGAACTATGCTCCGGATCTTTATGGGCTGGCTCCGTTGACCCGCGAGCTCTGCTGGGCATGCTGCGAATATCGCTTGCGGCTGGAGGGCGGGCAGTATTTTGCACCGGATACCATGAAACCCGGTGTGGACTCTCTTTACGGCAGACGGGCGCTCACGCAGGTAAACGAGATGCTGCAGGTGATGGTTCCCGTCGGTGCGATGGAGACTTCCCTGAGCACCTCTATCAGCAGTTTCCTTTCCGGCAAAACGGCGATGGCCATCTTCTGGCCACCGCTGGCCCTGTGGGCGGAACTCAGAACCCGCAGTACACAGACCCTCGATTTTTCGCCCAAAAGTCAGGTAGTCGGCAAAACGGGCTACGCGCTACTCCCCGGCCAGTTGTCCCAGATGGCCGTTGGCTTCGTGCTCTCTGTGCTCGCGCGCAGCCGTCGCAAGGAGGCGGCGTACTTGTTCATTCAATGGTTGAGTAGCCCTGAGATCAGCCTGCGCCGGGTAATGCAGCCCGACACTTTGCGTGACCCCTACCGGTATTCGCATATCCATGCGCCGGAATTCCGGGAACTTTGGCCCACGGCCGGCGAATACCTCGATCTATTGGAGAAGGCGGCCACAGATTCCGCTTTTCTCGACCTGATGATCCCGGGGACCTACGAATACGAGGCAGCGTTCTTCGAGACGCTTACCAATCTGCGGCTTGGAACAGCCTTGGAGCCGGCGCTCGATCAGATGGCGCAATCATGGGAATCGATTACGGACCGGCGGGGCCGGAGCAGTCAACGGCAAGCGTATGCCGACTTTTTGCAGATGCCCGGAGCAAGGATCGCAAGCCGTAAATAGAAGCGGGGTACTCCATGAGAATCCCATTCCCTCACTCCCTTCATGCAAAGCTTTCACTGGCTTTCGCTATCGCGCTCCTGCCGCTGCTGGCGCTGATCTTGTGGGGGGTGCGTTCCGATTTGCGCCAGAGGGAGGAGAGTATTCAGGGGAATCAACTGCTTGCGGCAGACGCCGTTGCCGTGCAGATCGAGGAAACCTTCGATGCCGCCTTGGGGATGGCGTGGACGGTGGCGAATGATCCAGTCGCACAAGCACTGGAGCCCCAACAACTCGACGGACATCTGGCAAATCTGGTTGGCCGCCATCCGGCGTTCGATTCCATCGGTGTTTTCGACGCCCGAGGTCAAAACCGGGGCTGGGCGAGTTTGAGCGCACCGGCCGAGCCACGCCTGAATATCGCTGGCAGAAGCTATTTTCATGCGGTGATGGGGACGAACGGACCCGTGATCTCTGAGGTACTGCAACTGGAGCGACCTGAGAACGCTTCAGGGGTGGTCGCCGCGGTGCCTCTACGAAACAATGAGGAGCAGACGATCGGCGTGGTAGTCATTTCGATGCGCACGCGAAGTCTTTCGAAATGGTTTGAGGAGGCTCGACTCCGGCCGGGACAGGCAGTGCTGCTTGTTGATCGGGCCGGACGGTTGGCCTTCCACACCGCACAGCGTAATCTTCCCTATAATAAGTCTGGAGCGTACATGAACTTCCCTCCGGTTCGGCGGGCTTTATCAGGGAGTCCTCAAGCGGTTCCGTCGTTCCAAAGTCCGATCCTCAATGACAAACGAATCGGGGCCTTTGTGCCGACTCGCAAATACCGTTGGGTCATCGGCATCACGATTCCGAGGAACATCGTGCTGGAGCCTGTACAAGCAGGTCTGAGGAGAAATCTTTTTGGATTCCTGGCAGCTCTTCTTCTTAGCGGAATCCTGGCGACTTTGGTTACCAGGCATCTCACGGCTCCACTTTCCCGGCTTCGCAAGCATGCCCAAGCCTTGGGTCGCGGCGATCTCTCCGGCCGTGTCAATGTAACGACTGGGGACGAACTGGAAGAACTTGGCGCCGCTTTCAATGAAATGGCACAGCAGAT
>CBINJX010001033.1:0-2157 GCA_966251085.1 uncultured Verrucomicrobiales bacterium | reverse complement strand
TCCTGAGCACGAGTGCCGTGCCGTCGACGGGCCTCAACTCGTGGTACGCCACCACGGGTGGCACGAGGAAGAAAGTGCCAGCCGAAAACTCGCGTCCGCCACACTCCACACAGCCTTCGACCACGGTAAAGACGGCAAACCGTTTTCCGCTATCGATGTCCCTGGGGCCGTCCACCTGCCAGCGCTGGACCCGGAAGAATTCACATTCTACCAGCAGATCTCCGTCGCTGGGGTGCGCCATGGCGGGCTCGATGTCGTCGAAATTGATCGACTCCATGGATTCCTCTACGTGGAGGGCGCGGGGTTTGCCGTCGATTCCGACGCGGTTCCAGTCGAATACCCGATAGGTGGTGTCGCTGTTCTGCTGCACCTCCATAATGAGATTTCCGCTTCCGATGGCGTGCACCCGGCCACTCGGGATGAAGATACAATCGCCCTTCCGGACTCGCATGGTATGGACCTGATCCGCGACACGCCCCTCGCGGAGTGCCTGCTCGAATGTCTCGCGCGTCGCGCCGTGTTTCAGCCCCGCGTAAAGATCGCTATCGAGCAGGGCATCGATCACATACCACATCTCGGTTTTCGGCTCCCCTCCCAGCCGGGCCGCGACTTCGGCGGGAGGATGCACCTGCAGAGAGAGCCGATCCTGGGCATCGAGGAGCTTGAAAAGAAGTGGGAATCGTTCCGAATCGGGGAGCCCCGGCCCGAAGATCGCTTCCCGGTGCTCGGTCCAAAGCTCGTGAAGAGTAAAGCCGCGAAGCGGGCCATCATGCACGACGCTTTGGGCTTCGGGTCGGTCCACAATTTCCCAGGATTCACCGATCCTTGTGCTTTGCGGAAGCCGTTTACGGAAAAGGGTCTCGAGACGACGACCACCCCAGACGCGCTCCATGAAAAGCGGCTCAAAAACCAAGGGTGTCGATAACTCCATAAACAGAGAAATGAAATACTAGGGTAGCGATAAACAACTGGAAACTCAGGGTTTTAATCGGGATTGAGCACGCCACCAGTCGTCTTCGGTATCCACATCACAGAGTTCCGGCAACAGCGAAACATGCAATCCAGCCAACCGGGATCGCTCAAGAGTCTGTGAGAGAACCGCATTGGAACTCCAGGCAATGCCCCGAAACAGTTCGGGAGCAGGCGCTTTCAATCCGAGGAGGTAGTAGCCGCCATCCTCGGCAGGCCCCAGGACCACATCACTCTTAGCGAGCGCTTGCCATGTTTCCGCGAAGATTCCGGGCGTGATTTCTATACAATCCGATCCGACCACGGCAACTCGCTCATAGCCTGCGGCAAACGCAGTCGCAAACGCCCGCTCGAGCCTAGTGCCCAAATCCCCTTCCGTCTGAGGATGAAAATGGCACTGCCGGTGCGGCAGGAGTACCCCCAGCCAACTCTCCACCTCCTGCTGCCGTTCCGGGGGATCGAAGAAAACAAGGATGGACTCGCCCTCCGAAGGCATCTGTCGGCAGACTTCCGCAACGAGCCTGCGGTAGATTGCTGCCGCTTCAGCAGTCCCCAACGTGACCGCCAGCCGAGTCTTCACGCGTCCGGGTTCCGGATGTTTCAGAAAGAGAAGGATCGCACGACGCATGAATAGAACACTTTGACGTTTAAACAAATCCGGACGTTTACCAGACATTCATGCGTACCCGCTGCTCCCACGAAGGACAGAATGTCCCGATTCAGAGCCTGAAGAACCTCAAAAATGACCAGTTCAGATCTGGCGGTTTATCGAATGAACGCCGCGGTTTCAGGGTGCGTGTTAAGCGTGAAAGACGGTAGTGGCCACTGCCGCCCTGCATCTGACGGAACAAAGCTGCCTCTATAGAGTGGGAATGGATCGAACAGCACTCAGCTGCAAACGGCTTTTCTGCAGGTGTTTACGGAAGATCCCATACTCAATTCACCCACGGAAAAGCTCCAAAATGTGCCCAACGAAGGAAATACCGTTAGCCGCGAGGGTTTTTCCTTCATCGATGAGGTTCAAACCTTCGCGGCGAAGGTCCCGTACTGCGCAACGAGGGTTTGACCCTCATCTGCGAGGGTAAAACCTTCGTCCGGCACCGGGCGAGCCTCGCGATGAGGGTCAAACCCTTGTCGATGAGGGTAGAACCCTCGCCGCGCATCTCCGGCTTCGGCAAACGAGGGATA
>CBINJX010001032.1:0-2158 GCA_966251085.1 uncultured Verrucomicrobiales bacterium | reverse complement strand
GGATTTCGGTGCAGCGCGTGCGGATGAAACGTGGGGACGCTGGCCCAATGGAGCAGGACGGCTCTACCCGATGCTCTCGCGCACATTGCTGGACGAAAACTCTTCCACAGCCCCGCGCCCCGGGCTCGGCGCGCCCAATGCACTACCCCGCGTCGGGCCGGTGCTCGTGACCGAGATCATGCATGCGCCGGTGGGCGGAAATGCCGATCTGGAGTTTGTCGAGATCCGCAACACGGGCGTGAGTACGGAGCCTCTCAACCGGTGGCAGTTGCGTGGCGAGGTGGATTTCGACTTCACGGAGGCGTACTCGCTCGCACCCGGAGAGTTGCTTGTGCTCGTGCCGTTCTCACCTGCGGACACGGCGAAAGTATCCACTTTCCGTAGCACCTACGGAATACCGACGACAGTGAAACTGGCGGGCCCCTGGTCTGCAGGCGATCGCCTCGGCAGCTCCGGTACGGTTACTCTTTACCGTGCGCAGGCTTCGCCTCCCAACGAACCCGGGTACTTCCCTCTGACAATGGAGGATCAGGTGCGCTACAGCAGCACACCACCGTGGGTGTTTGCCAATCTCGGCCGTTCCTTGAACCGCCGCGGAGCCGCAAGCCCGAGCGACACGGCTGAGAGCTGGAAGGCGGAGGCACCTTCACCTGGCTTTGCGAATCTTACTCCCGAGTTGTGGCGTCGTTACTACTTCGCAAACGGAGGAGCAGGGAGCGGTGATTCTGAGGACTTTGACGGCGATGGTCTCAGCAATGTAACCGAGTATGGCCTCGGAACGAATCCGCGGACTGTGGATGCATCAGGCATTTTACCGATTCTCTCCAGGCAGACAACCGGAGCAAACCAGACATGGACGTTCACCTTCACCAAACCGCTCGACCGCAGCGGTGTCACCTATCAGGTGCAACAGTCCACAGATCTGGTGAACTGGCAGAATGTCACAGACCAGGTAATCTCATCCGGCCCTGACACCGAGACACGCCAGGTAACAGCCACATCGGAACCCAAGCTCTTCTTCCGCCTGCAGGTGACCGTCGGATCTTGAGCATCGTCAAAGTGGGACGGACTTGCAGTCCGTTCGGAAGGGGCACCGCGTCACGTGGAGCGAAGCGCCATCTGGACGGACTACAAGTCCGACCCACTTTGAACGCCACTCACAGGGCACGCTGTAGCACTGAGGTGACGTTCTCGACGGCTTTGGTAGTGACCCGGTCGGAAATCGTCTGCAGCGCATGGATACCGCACCAGTTCATAAACTCCGTCACCGCCTCACGCTGGGCCGGAGCGAGTTCGGAGGTCGTTGCCTTCAGCTGGTTTCCAAGATGCTCCAGCGCATTATTCTCGTCGTCCGTAAAGGTGCGCGACTCCGCGATTGCAAATGCAACAAGAAGCCGGGCACGAGTAAATGCATCCTCCTCATTCCACATTGCGGCGACGTGTCGGGCGCGGTGATATCGGTGCTTCACCGGCTCTTTGTGGTTGCTGCTGCCGTATCCCATCGTCCCCTCGTAATCGTCCGCTCCGCTGGTCGCAATCCGCTCGACCTCGGCTTTCAATTCGCGCAGGTCGAGTTGCCAGATGCTCCATAAAATCGCGTCGAGCCCACCATGGGATTCCCTGAGCTCCGAGGCGAGCAGGTCGCGCAATTGCGTCCGGTACGGCTCACCTTCATGCCGGGCGATGAGGACCAGCGCGGGAAGTTCGTCGCGAAGCCGTACCATAACCGGCGTCTTTCGTGCGAAAGCAGTCAGTGGCTCCCATGCCTTGCTGCCGAGTCGCCGAGCGAGCGCCATGGCGACGCCGCTCGGGATGGATTCGCCCTCTTTTTTTGCCTCGAGTAGCGCCCGGAGCGCTTCATCAATGGCCGGATCGGTGTAGCGGTTTGGATCCTTCGCAGGTACCAATGTATCAAGAGCCTGCTGCCGAATGCTGTAATCAACTTTCCGGTCCTGCAGAGCCGAAATCAACGAAACTCGCTCTTCTGCAGATGGATCTGGAGCGGCGTTCTGCTCCAATCTCTGCCGTGCATCCACATATGGATGCTTCTCAATATCGTTCTCTGAATTCTGCTCGCAGTGGACGAGGAGTTCTAACGCCAGTTTGCGATCCAGGACAACGAGACGAGAGAGCACAAAACGGGTGAGGAACCGATCCT
>CBINJX010001031.1:0-2169 GCA_966251085.1 uncultured Verrucomicrobiales bacterium | reverse complement strand
AGTCCGTCGGTAAACCCACCGAGAGCGATCCGGAGAATCGCCTCTTTGCCCATACCAGCCGCCGCCGTCTCGATGCGGAGCAGATCCGCGACGCGATCCTGCTGGTGAGCGGACAGCTGAAACTCGACCTTTATGGACCGAACATCGAGGGGGCCGGGGACATCGATCCCAACAGCTTTTCGGCACAGAACGTGGAGTACAGCTATACCTTCCCTGATACGCGTCGCAGCGTTTACACGCCGGCCTTCCGAAACAGGCGGCTCGAGCTGTTCGAGGTGTTCGACTTTGCAGATATCAATCAGCCAATTGGTCAGCGCAACGTCAGCACCGTCGCGCCACAGGCGCTGTATCTTTTGAATAGTCCCTTTGTCGTCAAACAGGCGCGTGCGGCTGCCGAGCGGACACTCGCTGGTGCGGGGAGTGATGAAGAACGGATTGCTGCCGCATTCCTTCGAACCCTCGGGCGCACACCATCGAAAGGTGAGGAGGAGAGATGCCGCCAGTTCATTGCCTCCGCGCCTCAATCCTCGCTGGAGGCATGGGCGCAACTTCATCAGGCGCTCTTCGGCTGCATTGATTTCCGCTATCTCGAATAACTCCCCTCAGCCCCATGAACTCGTCACTTTTCACCCGCCGCAGTGCGCTTCAGACTCTCGGCTGTGGGTTTGGATATCTTGCGCTGGCGGGGCTCGCCGCGCGTGAGCAGGCCCGGGCTGCGGCCCATCCGCTGGCTCCGAAGGCGCCACATCATCAGCCGCGCGCCAAGCGAATCATCTTCCTCTTCATGCAGGGTGGGGTGAGTCATGTCGATTCCTTCGACTACAAACCGCGGCTGCTGAAGGACGATGGAAGGATGATGGATTTCGCAGATTTGCGGGCCCTTGCTAAGACAGGCAAGAGCCCGCAGCAGCGTGTCATGAAACCGCTCTGGGATTTCGCGCAGCGCGGGGAGAGTGGACTTTGGGCCTCAGATCTTTTTCCGGAGATGGCGAAACACATGGACGATCTGTGTGTGATTCGTTCGATGCATACGGAAGGGATCGCCCATGGACCGGCGACGCTTTTTCTGCATACGGGAACGACGACATTTGTGCGGCCTTCCATGGGGGCTTGGGTGACGTATGGGCTCGGCACTGAGAACGAAAACCTGCCCGGGTTCGTTACCATCAGCCCGAGTCTCGGAAATGGCGGGCCGCGGAACTACGGTAATGCCTTTCTGCCGGCGACATATCAAGGGACTGCCATTGGGCGCGCGGGCCTTGCCGCCAGGGATTCATCAATCCGTAATCTCCAGCCACCCCGCTCGATGGAGGAAGCGAAGCGGCAATTCGATCTGCTCCGTGATCTGAATGCCGAGCAGCTTCGGCAGAAACCCGGTGACAGCGAGCTGGAAGCAGTAATCAATAGCTACGAACTCGCATGGCGCATGCAGGGCGCGGCACCGGATGTGATCGACTTCCGCGGAGAAAGTCCGGAGACGCTCGCCTTGTACGGAATCAAGGAGAAGGGAACCGATAACTTCGGTCGGCAATGTCTGCTCGCACGGCGAATGTGCGAAGCGGGTGTGCGTTTCATTCAGGTGAACTACGGTGACAACACGAACAACCCGGCGTGGGATCAGCACTCCAACATGAAGAAGCACGCTGACCACGCGCATGCCGTAGACAAACCCGTCGCGGGACTTCTGGCGGATCTCAAGCAGCGCGGGCTGCTGGAGGATACGATCGTCTGGTGGGGCGGAGAGTTCGGACGCACGCCGTACGCGGAGAATAACGGCACCGGGCGCGATCACAATCCGGCAGGCTTCAGCGTCTGGCTGGCCGGAGGTGGATTCAAGCGAGGTGTCGCATACGGCGAGACGGATGAATTTGGGCATCACGCCGTGGTGGACAAGGTCCACATGCATGATCTCCACGCCACGCTGCTACACGCCCTGGGGCTCGATCACGAAAAGCTTACCTACAGGCATGCCGGCCGCGACTTCCGCCTGACCGATGTGTACGGGCATGTCGTGCACGATCTGTTTGCGTGAGGGAAGGGGGAGGAAAGTAATCAGTGAGTCGGTAATCAGATGTGAGCGCAAAAAGGCGAAATGGCCGTTCGCATTTGACGTGTCAACGCTCGCAGAGCGCTGTCTTGATCCCGGAGGGATACCAGGAAGGTAGCCGG
>CBINJX010001030.1:0-2180 GCA_966251085.1 uncultured Verrucomicrobiales bacterium | reverse complement strand
CATTCGTTGCCCCGCTGCAGCCCGGGGCAACCAATGACGTGGTGCAGCTCTCGCTCCCAACTGGCGATGTGACGATTCGGGAACGGTAATCAGGCTCAATTCAGCTCCGTAAAACCCTTCGCCTCGAGCTCGGCAGTGTGTTCATCGTTTACCTGATCGATGGTTTTGCCTGCATTGTTCGCCTTTACGGTCGCCTTGGCCTGATAGGCCAAAGTCACAGTAGCGTCATTGAATCGGCCGTCTCCATCCTGTGCACTGACATTCACCGAAGACCCCGTAAGAACTCTGGGCTTGTTCACCTTCGTTACTGTGGGCGTCTCCCGGATTGTGAACGTGGAGTTCACTCCCCGCAGGAACAAGAGGAAGTAACTAAAGGTTCCACCATCCGTATCGCTGGTATTCCCATTGGTCAGGATACTCACGGTCTTGCCGCCTTTGATGTCTGCTGTAGCGGTTCTGACGTCGGATGGAGACCCCGATACCAACTTTTTCTCTCCATTGAGCTTGTAGAAAATGATGTTTGCTACACGGCGATTCTCGAAGTCCACGAGCAGGTATGTATTGATTGGCGGTTTGGCCCCGATATCGCTCTCGATGTCCGTTTTAAGGCGGATCGTGCCTTTGTAGATGACCACATTGGCTTGCGCGGCGGAGAGTAATCCAGCCAGGACCACGAAGAACAATTGCAGCGTCCTCATGAAGAGGAATGTCTTCTTTGACGATGAGTAGGTAAATCAGAAACCGAAGCCGGGTGTGTAACGATGGCTCGGGCAGATGTGAGCGCAAAATGTCGAAAAGGCCGTTTGTATTTGGCGTATCAACGCTCGCAGAGCGCTGTCTTGATCCCTCCGGGATGGGGAGACTTGGAACCAGATTATCCATTTCTGCTAAACCAACTTTTTGCGCTCACATCTGGATCAGGGGCACTGGAGCCTCTGCTCGGCCGCTGACCGAAGATGGTGGGCTTGTCAGGGTCCCTCTGCAGAACTATTGCTCCAGTTCCATGCTCGCATCTCTTCGGTCCAAACTGCTTCCGCCTCTTGAAGTTCCGGTCGTTGTGCATACCACCCGTGCGAAGGCCGGCTACCGCTGCTGGGGGATGGAATGACTGACATGCAGGACTCTGGTCGTTCAGATTCACGGCAGGCTGTTCCCGGGAGCGCGTCTCTTCCACGTATCACCGTCGTTACCCCCTCCTATAACCAGGCGGAATTCCTGGAGACGACCATTCTCAGTGTGCTCGGGCAGGAGTACCCGAACCTCGAGTACATTGTGATGGATGGCGGCAGCACGGATGCCAGCCCGGAGATCATCCGCAAGTACGCCAACCGCCTGGCCCATTGGGTTTCCGAAAAGGACGGAGGCCAGGCGAATGCGATCAATCGTGGATTTGAGCGTGCGACGGGCGACATCCTCTGCTGGATCAACAGCGACGACTATCTCATGCCCGGGAGCCTCTGGCAGGTCGCGCGCGAACTCGGGCCTCAGGTGGGGAAACCAGCGCTGATCCAGGGGCACTGCCTTCTCTTCCGCGACAATGCCAACGAAGCATGGCCACTTCTTGCGGAGCCATTCGATGCCGCGAAGCTGCGCCGGATTGCTACAGTGGTGCAGCCGAGCGCTTTCTGGACGGCGGAGCTTTGGCGGCAGACGGGACCGCTCGATGCCGGCCTCCATTTTGGATTCGATTGGGAGTGGTTCATCCGGGCCAGTGCACACTGTGAATTCAGGCGAGTACCGCATTTCCTATCCGGCTACCGGGTTCACGGCTCCCATAAGACAGGGGTGGGTGGGGACAAACGTTTCGCCGAGCTGCAGGAGGTGGCAAACCGTCACTCGACACCGGAAATGCGGGAGCACGTTGCATGGCTGCTGAATCACCGCGATTACTGGCCTGCACTGCGGCAACGGGATCATTACGCACGCACGCTGAAGCGCCAGGGACTCCCGGAAGAGCTCGCCACTTTGCTGGTCCCAAGGCTCTGGTTCCTGGAAGGACGCTTGAATAAAAACTGGCTCTGTGAATGGGTGCAGATGACGTGAGTACACCACGCCTTTCAGTCATCACTCCTTCCTATAACCGCGCCTCGCTAATCCCCGAGGCGATCGCGAGCGTGCAGACACAGAACGTGCCTGAGGTGGAGCATATTGTCATCGATGGCGTTTCCACGGATGGCACA
>CBINJX010001029.1:0-2180 GCA_966251085.1 uncultured Verrucomicrobiales bacterium | reverse complement strand
TGAACCAATGCACTGCTCGCGCAATCAGGAATGCCCAATGCCAGATGAGATCCCCGCGCCGGAGATGTCCTATCTCGTGTTGTAAGACACAGCGCAGTTCCTCCTGCGACAACTGCTCTGCCCAACCCTCCGGTAAAAGGATGGTAGGACGCAAGATGCCGCACAGGGCAGGACTGCGGAGTTCCCGAGTCGCGCAAATGCGAAGTCCGCGCGGCACCCGGGGCAACTCGGCGAGCGCCTCCTGAAGGAGCGGTTGATTCCCAATCTCCGGCGCACGTCTCACCAGTCGTGTAGCGCGTACCGCGCGAAGCAGGGAGATCGCGCCGATGCCAGCTGCGCCCAAGCCCCAGATCAGCAGGAGGTATGATATCGGCCGTGATGTCGGAGCCGCAACGGCAGCGGGGCTCCGAAGGGATCCGCCTGACGCTTCCTCTACGGACACGGAGATCCGGACGTTTGTAGGGAGGGCAGGGGCCGATGTTGGTGCCTCAGTACGAATCGGCAGCAACGAAAGCGGCGACTTTGGAAGCCATGGCACGAGCAGTTGCAGCAGCACGACCAGCCAGAGCAGGTGGGCAGCGCGCGCTCCCAACCACCGACGGAGGAACGGGCGTAGCACCCAGATGCAGAGAATCAGCGCGGAGCCGCGCAGCGTGGCTTCCAGGAGCCAGGAGGAAACCGAAGGGAGAATGCTCATAAGATCGGGCGTTGGTTGGCTTCTTACTCCTTTGTGAGGGTGCGGGCGGTGATGAAGACGAGTGTCGAGAGCTTGTTCGGATCCTTGAGCGCTAGGTCCACGGACGAACTCATAAGTTCGATCAGGACGGTTTGCCCGGAGTGAATTGACGCACGTGCCCTAGTTAGCTGAGTCGCGATAACCGGTTGCCAGACCTCGCCCTCTTTCAGCGGCGCTTTGATCAGTTTGTCGGCAGTGCCATAGGCGTACATTTCATCCGTGCCGGGCATTTTGTCCGCGAAGGCGAGGAATCCTCGAAACGTGACGACCTGTGGGACCATCTGAAGGGCCAGTAATCCGTCCGGCCCCACTGCAGGCTCAAACTCCACCGTCACTCCGAGGTTCCTCGTTTCGAAGGCTGTAGGTAGAAACTTGCCAAGTTCCGTCTTCGATGGCTCGTAATCCGTTGGGTACCGAAATTCCCGGACGGATTCGACTACGGCTCGTCGGCCACTCCTCGTTATTGTTCGGGGATTGCTGAAGAATTCTGCCTTGCTCTCTTTGAGGGCTGTCAACGCCTTCTCTGCCTGCTCAGGAGTCAACACAGACACTTCTCCTTTTTTCGATGACCGGCCTAGCGCTTCCCGCATCTGCTCGGGAGTTACACGGACAAACCTTGCTTCCATCTCCACCATCGGAGCCGGAACACCCGCGCCGGGATCTTCCTCTGCAGATGTAGTATTATTTGTGATGAGCACGCATGCACTGAGCGTAAGCACCGTGAGTAGGTGCCGCAGGTCGAGCCTGGCGGCAGAATGGTAACCGTGTTTGTGGTTCATTTTGTGGGGGGAGTGCGTTTGCGGTTTTTCGACGGAGGTTGGGAGCTGTCCGGGGCTCCCTCGGATGTCTGAGTTTTCCGGTTCAGGATGCGGCGCAGTTCGGCGATCTCTTCCTCGCTGAGATCCGCCGTCTCACAGAAATGCATCAGCATGGGAGCCGCCGCGCCGCCGAAGACCCGCTTCAGGAAGGACTCGCTCTCCGCGCGGACACAACGTTCCCGCGGGATCTTCGCGTGGTAGCGATACGCGCGCCCATCCAGTTCCACCGACAACACGCCCTTTGATACGAGCCGGGCGAGGAAGGTGTTCACCGTCTTGAGCTTCCATTTCACATTGCCGGGCAGGCGCTCAGCGATCTCCGCTGCGGTCAGGCGATCTTCAGCCCAGATGACGGAGGCAATGGCCCATTCACTTTCAGAAATACTCGGGAGGTTTGGAGGCATTGTTGATGTCCTACACGTGTAGGGGATCTGTATCTCCTACACGTGTAGTAGTCGTCAAAATGTTTTCGCGGGTTTCTCGTGCTTGCCTTCTTCTCTCGCGATAAATCCTTGGTCTGGAGAAGGCGGGGGAGTCTGATGTGGCTTCTCGACTTATCTCATCCGCGGACGAACGGGGCGCATATGGAGTGCGGTGGCGAGCTCCGCGAGGCACCGCTTTGGAGG
>CBINJX010001028.1:0-2183 GCA_966251085.1 uncultured Verrucomicrobiales bacterium | reverse complement strand
AGGCGCATTCTCAGTCCCTCAACCCTCAACCAACAACCCTCAACTTTCAGAGGAGAAGTGGGAATCAAACGGCGCGTAAACAGCTCAGGGAAACACCTTCAACTGTTCGCCCTTCGCCACCTCGATCTGCGGGGTGCCGCGATGGAGCGTAATTTCCCCGCGGACCTCGATCTCTTTACCTTGCAACTCTTTCAGCGCAGCAATTCCCAGCGCTTTCAAAAGCGGACCGAGATTCTCCTTCCTCACGATCGAGACAAACTGATTACGCCGATTTCCCTGAAAGTTGATGAAGTGGATGGAGCCTGTCCGGGTGGCGCCAACCTCTGAAACTTTGCCCCGCACAGCCGTGGTCCTTCCTTCCGCGGCTTTGATTTCATCATGTGCATTTGCGCTGATAGTCACAGCGACCTCGGCCTCAGACGCTCCAGACCGAAGCAGGTGGAGTCCGATTTCGGCGTTGAGCTTCGGTGTGAGGTCCGCTTTTTCCAGATCCACCTCCAGCACGACGGGATTGTGATCGCTCACCGTCGGGAAGGAGCTGACACTGGCGGCAGGTGCTCCCAACCCGGTGGTCAGGATGTGATCGAAGGTGTTGTCCGGGAACTCGTCCTCCGCAGGGATGGTGATGCGCTTTGCAAACGGAACGCTGGAAAACGTCCAGTGCATCCCAGCGGCCCGCAGTGCGGGCAGGGTGAAATCTCCTTTGAACCGTTGATCATCCAACGACGTATTGAAATCGCCACCCACGACCACCGCACAGGAGCCGCGCTTCGAGTAGATCGCGAGCATCTCCTGAATGTGCGCAAGCAACTGCCGTGAGCTTTCGTGCCGGAGCGCGATATTCCTGCTCAGCGCCCCATTATTGCTTTTGAGATGAAGAGAGTACGTCAGGAGGAACTTGTCCCCGGGAAGCTGTAGAGCTGCGAAAGAGTACCCGCGCGGAGGGTCCACTTCCCCACCCTTCCACGGGGCATACCAACCGGAGTCCGCGGGAAGCTTGCTGGCAATCACCTGATTCTGAGGCCGCTGGTCGAATTGGCTGACCACGTGCACCTGAAGTCCGGGAATCGCGCTGCACAATTCCTGAGCCGCAGCCCAATCTTTGATTTCCTGAAGCAGAAGGACGTCAGGTTTCAGCGTTTTCAGCGCCACCTGAGCCTTCTCCATCTGCGCCTTGGCCTCAGTCGCCGGAGCACCGGGCCTGTTTCCGGGAAACCACTCGAGATTCCACGAAACGATCCGAATGGATTCTGCGGACGCCGTCGAAAGAATGGAGGATAACGCAAAGAGAAGGACAACGAGCCGACCAAGTGCGCGAGGCATGGTGTCGTATAACATCTTATGCGGTAGCCGACTGGCTCGGACCTGCTTAGCAGGTGAGTGGAAGTTCGGCTGGATGCAGTGGTCAGGCACGTTCCTCTGTACGATACTCCCTTGCAAGCCACCACTGTTTGGGAACGAAACCTTGATCAATGCGCCTGAAAGCGTAAGCCGGAAGAACCGCCAAGGCAATTCCGATCACTTGGAACCCATAGGAGAGTATTCCCGCTACAAGCACTGCGGCATAAAATCTCCATTTCCCGGCACGGGGGCTAAAACTCAGGAGTATCATTGCGATGCCCCACAAGCCCACCCACACCAAGTCTGTCATCAAATCTGCCCGATGGTTCTCATGGGCCGAATGTCCGCACATACAAAAGTGGGCGAGACAATGCCACGTGAAAAAGGGCACTCCACCCCAGAACGACACCAGTGCCATCCATACCACTTTCTTATCAGTTGCGCTTCGCGGAGTGGCACTCATTAGATCAACCAAACTCCTACCTGAGGAAGGACGACGGCTCAACTGTGACCGCGCTTTTACCACATTGTTGCATTCAGTCCTCCTGGCTGGCACGCGCAGAGGACGGCGAAAAAATTCGCGACATCAGCGAGACAGGCGGGGGCTGATTCTGTCACAATCCGGGCACACCCCAAGCTCCACTAATATCCGTGTACTACGACATCTGTGACCCCGAAATCCGCTGCAACGCCGACAAAGATGGCGCAAGTGTTTTTGAGGTCCAACGCGGCCGTCGTGTTTTGCGTGTCCTGACCTTCGATGAGCACAGGGCACATGAGATCGTTCGCGAGCAGGAGAGTGAATCCCTGCCCGCCGAAGACGATACGCCCTGGCTGTTCTG
>CBINJX010001027.1:0-2191 GCA_966251085.1 uncultured Verrucomicrobiales bacterium | reverse complement strand
CCAGGTTGGTGGCGTCCGAGGTCAGGGCTTGGCGCAGCAGATCGGGTTCGATCAAGTGGCGCAGGGAATGCGCGATATCCGGCAGGCTGCCGAGCAGACTGCGATCGGGACCTCCCAGCTGGAGCGGGCTCTCGCAAATCTCAACGAGTTGAGCCTGCAGTTGAGAAACGCCGTCGGGCGGTATCAGATCTAAACGCCAACGGTAACGCAGGCCATTACCCGGTGAGGGAGAAGGGGAGCCTGCCCGGTGTGAAATCTTCCTCGGCCGCCTGACTGTTTGCCATCCAGCCAAAACCGCACGTCCTTTATCCTTCAGCCGTTTAACTTCTTTCCCACCTGGGAAGCTACCCGCCTATGGACATCCAGGAGCGCGTACTAAACGCCTTTCAGCAGGAGCACCGCGAACAGATCGATGCGATCCGTTCGTTGCTCTCTGATTGGCCCGCCATTGCTCCAGCTGCATGGGAGGAGATTTTTCGGATGGCGCATAGCATCAAGGGGGGAGCCCGCGTCTGCGATCTGGGTACGGTCGAAAAGCTCGCTCATTACTTGGAGCATCTATTTTCGGAGTTGATGCGTGGGGAGACCGAAGCGAAGCCCGAACACCGGGAAGCGATCGGGGAGGCGCTGGACGCCATTGAGGATTATATGGCGGGAATTGCCGAAAAGCGATCCCCGGTGGAACCGGTTGATCTTTTGGCGAAGATCGGAGGAGGCGAGCATCGCTCGACGCGTCATGTGCCAGAACCGGCGCCCGCCGAACAACCCGAGGAGGACGCGAGTACGCCTCCCCCGGCGCCAACTGCCCCAGCGCGCGGAGCGATCAGTCCTACGGAGATGGTGCGGGTGAATGCATCGCACCTCGACCGGCTGCTGCAATCTTCCGGATCACTGCTCACCGAGGGAATCCGCCAGAACACCCTCGAGCGAGACCTGCGCGAGTTGGCCCTGGAGGTTGAGAGCCTTCAGAAACGGTGCGAGGCGGCTCTTTCGTCCGCCGAGTTGGTGCGCTCCCAGGCGGACAATCCATATAGCCTGGTGCTCGATGAATTACGGCGGGGCCTCAGCGATGTGAGCCGTCGGATGCGGCGAGCACGGACCCTTCAGCAGGAAGGCGCCCGTGCCATGCGTACCCATGGAGAGCAGCTCCAGAGCAATGTGCGGTACGCGCGCATGGTGCCCGCCGGCGAGGTCTTTGAAGGCCTTGCTAAAATGGTGCGTGATGTCGCGCGTGCTGAAGGAAAACAGGTGGATTTCGTCGCTTCCGGATTGGAGGTGGAGGCCGATCGCCTGGTTCTGCAGGCATTGAGAAATCCCGTAATGCATGCGTTACGCAATGCAGTCAGCCACGGAATCGAGTCCCCGGACGAACGTCTGGCAGTCGGGAAGCGGACCCAGGGGAGCATTCGTCTCGAGATTGTGATTCATGGCAGCATGATGCTCGTCCGCATTACCGATGACGGTCGCGGGCTCGACCTTTCCGCCATCCGTCGCCGAGCCGTGGAAAATGGAGTGATCTCCGCGGGTGATGCCCGGAATTTGAACGAGGAAGAGACGAGCGAGCTTTTGTTTCGTCCGGGATTCTCAACGGCCCCGGAGGTGACTAATGTTTCCGGGCGCGGGATGGGGCTTTCCGTGGTAAAAGAGGCTGCGGGGCGGCTTCAGGGATCGGCGCGGATTACGCGCGGTGACCAGGCGGGCTGCGTGCTGACCATCTCTGCTCCCCTGAGTATTGCGACTCATCGGATGCTTCTGGTCCGTGCGGGGGGGCAGATCTTTGCCATCCCTTCAACTTCCATCGCAGGGGTGCGGAGGATCGGACTTTCGGAGATCCGGAGTGCGGAGGGGAAATCCGTGCTGATGATTCAAGGTCACCCGGTATTGCTGGCTACCCTCGGCGATGCGCTCCGGCTGGGATGCGCCACGCTGCCAAGCGACAAAGGGTTCATTCAATACGCACTACTGCGGGTCGGACAGCGATATCTGTCACTTGCTCTCGAGGAGTTCGTAAGGGAGCTGGCAGTTCTCATCAAACCACTGCCTTATCCGGCGTCATCCTCGCCATATTTCTCGGGCGGGGTGGTTCTCGAAGATGGACGTGTGGTGCTCGCGTTGAATGTCTCGACCTTGATCGAGCAATTCAAGGGGGCGCAACTCGAGGAGCGTGTAGAGACCGTTCCTGCTCGGATTG
>CBINJX010001026.1:0-2193 GCA_966251085.1 uncultured Verrucomicrobiales bacterium | reverse complement strand
CGTACTCCTGAAGAATCGCGCCGGTTTATGCAGATGCTTTTGGGTCGTTATGGACAACTCCTTCAGGACTGGCCTGCCATGGTTCAAGCAGCAGCCGAGTTGAAACGTTCCGGCCAGCCGCTGTTTGAGAGAGCGAAATAGCTGGAATGGGAATATGGCCTATTCCAGCTGCCCGACTTCCAGGGTTATGCGAAGAGCAGGTCGGGGCTCTCACTCCCGCCTGCTAACCCTTTCTTCAATACTGCAGCGTCAGCTGAATCGCCGCGCCAGCACTCTGATAGGAAGCGTGTTCCTGATCGGAATCGTTATCGATGAAGCTTCCACTCAGGGTTGCGAACAGATGCCGGTTCAATTGCCACGTCAGATTCGCACCGTCGATATGCCGGAAGTCGCGACGGTCGAAATCCGTATACTCATCGTAGACGAAGGAGTAGAAGGCCTGGGCGTACAACTGCGGACGGAGCGTGTGAACGATACCGGCGACCACCCTGTTCGAATTGCGTGAGTCGATGCTCGGGTCAGAGAGGTAATGCGTAAAGCTATACCCCAAAAAGCCCGCCGAGTTCCCCTGGTTGAACGGGATTCCGTAATCCGTACCGATCGAAAAGCCAACCGCTTGGGTCAACAGACCGCCGATATCGAAGTTATCGTACCGATACGGTTCAGCGCTGATATACAAACGAGGGACATTCGGCCGTGGACGCCAGTCGAGTGTGGCCATGCCGCTATAGCCGACGAAGCTCCGGTCATCGTAGCGCGTATAAAGCCCGGATTCGATCCGAGCCGCGAAATCGAATGAAAAGCCCCGGGGCAATTCGGTATGCATGCCAGCCTCGATCGACGGGAAGAAGAGAGCATCCCCGCTGCCATGGTTTCCGCTGAGGATCGCATTGGACGTGTACTGAGCACGAGTGCTGGCGCTCAGACGGAATTTGGTGCGAGGCTGAGTCGGCGCAACTACGGCAGTTTTGCCATCGGGCCCAATGGTCTCAGTTTCAACGGCCGCGGAGATTTCGCCGATATCTTCAATCTCGGCTGCGGTCTGAACGGGTTCAGCCTGTAGTGGCAGCGCTGCGAGCACGCAACCGAGGCCAATGAATAAAGGGCGGGCGCTCATGTCAGTAGTTTGGCGTTTCTCCTGGGCCACCCGGGCTTGGCGGCTGGTTCTGCGGTGGTGGGACTGAAACTCGTGGATCTCGCCGGTCCGCTGGCGGCGGAGGCTCCGGAGTCGGCGGGAAGAAATGGTTGATCGCGCTCGGCAGATTTTGCGTACGGTGGAGCACCTCAAAGAAGCGCAGATCGATCTGCGGCAACTCGGACTCAACCTGCAGCTCCTGCTCTTCGAAGCCGGGCATGATGCCGTTGAAGGTGACGAGTTCACCGGCCAGAGCCTGAGCCGGGTTGAAGCGTGCGATGGTGATGGTGCCATCCGGATTCCGACGGGCAAACTCCCCTGCCCGTACCATCCGTCCTGAAGGGATCAGCTTCACCTCGCCTTCGATGATGGCGATGATGTTTCGGGAGACCTTCCCTGCGGTGCCGGTGATTGCGGCAGTCAGGCTCGGGGTCTTGATCACTCCGCCGCCCGAGTTCTTCGGCACGTAGAAGATGAAGGTCCCTTTTTCCAGCGTCAGCGTTCGCGAGCTCGCATCGAAGGAAAAGACGGTGTTCTGGCCGATGCGGACAAGGGAGCCGTCCTGGTATTGAAGTTCGGCGCGGGAGTCGGTCTCCGTCAGAAGGTAGTTTTGAGCGCGGACGATGTCAGCAATCTGGGCGCGCCGCGTAGCACCGGAGCGGCCTTCACCGTACGAAACGCGATTCTCGACCTTGGTTACCGTCGCCGAAGTGTAAGGCATGGCAGCACGCGCGACGTTGAGAAGCAGAATGAGGAAGGATGCTATCCCAAAAACTATCGCGGCATGCGCCGACGATCGAAGAGAGCCGGGGCGATTCACGGGCGCAGTCTTTGGACAGCGGATGCGGGCGAGTCAAGCGGCATGTGCGATCCTCACATTCCTTGGTTGTGCTGTGGACAAGTCAGGATAACACATCCGGCATGTTGCCTCGCCGTTCTCGTCAGTCGTGGATTCTGGCCGCCGTCTGCCTGGCATGCACTGCAACTGTGGCGATTCTCTACGGCACTCAATACTGGTATCAGGAGCACGAATGGAGGTTCCGCGATAATCTGATTGT
>CBINJX010001025.1:0-2196 GCA_966251085.1 uncultured Verrucomicrobiales bacterium | reverse complement strand
TTTCGCGATCTTTCGCCCCGCTACCTTGGCATGCGTCACGCAGACGCTGGCGAACTATGGAGTAGGCGCGGCATTCGAACGGCCAAACCTCCCCATGAGTACCGCTTCTGCGAGAACGTGCCCTTTCATTGCAGCGACCACCTGCTCTCTCCGGGCACCAGGAGGAAGCTTCAGGGGAATATCCAAAGCATAGAGACGGAAGTAGTACCGGTGCTGACCGGACGGCGGACAAGGACCGAAATAACCGACTTTTCCGGCATCATTGGTCCCTTGTACGGCACCAGTTGGAATGCTGTCGGTGCTGAACTCACCCGTCTCGGGAGAAATCCCATAGACGATCCAGTGGGTAAACGTCCCTTTTGGCGCGTCCGGATCATCCATGATCAGAACGAGGCTCCGGGTGTTTGTCGGGACGAGAGAGAAGCGTAGACTCGGACTATCGTTCGCTCCCTCGCAGGTAAACCGTGGCGGAATGGTGCCGCCGGTGGTGAAGTCATTACTGGTAATGAACATCGAAGTTTCAGGTTGAGCGAAGGCGGAGGTCATCATCCCGAGAGCGACCGCGACAACGCAGGTGAGCAGTTTGATCGAGGAGGCAATTGAGCATTGCGAATTCATAGAGAGCCATCCTGCTCACAGATTCGCACCCGCTTCATCCTCTGCGGGGACGCTTCTCTGACAGTTAATAGTTGAGAGTATCGAGTTGAGAGCCGCACACCGGCAGCTCGGAGCAGGTGCAAATAGCAGAGTTCAAACTGACTACTGAGCACTGAGCACTGAGCACTGAGCACTCCTTCACGCGCCTGCGCATTCAGGAGCGCCCCCCACTTCAAACTTCAAACTCCCCCTACTCATACCGCAACGCCTTCACCGGATCGAGTCGGGCGGCGGAGTACGCTGGAATGAGTGCCGCCAGAGAGCAGATCACAAAGGCGCTGATACAGATGATCGCGACATCCTGCGGGACCACTTCCGCCGGGATTTCCGCGAACTGGTAAATACCCGGAGGGAAGATCTCGATTCCCAAGGTACGGGCGAGCCATTCCTTGAATTCATTGCGCCAGCGGATCAGCGCCATGCCGGCTGCCAGCCCGGTGATATTGCCGAAGAAACCGACCACCATTCCCTGGGCGAGAAAGATCCAGACGATCTGGGACGTGGTGGCACCGAGCGCCTTCATGATTCCGATCTCCCGTGTCTTCTGCACGGTCACCGTGATCAGCGTGTTCATGATACCGAATGCCGCAACGATCACGATAAAGAGCAGGAGAAAGAACATGACGTTGCGCTCCATGGCGATGGCGTCGAAGAGCTGCTTGTTCAGATCGATCCAAGTATCCACCTGAATCGGAGGAGGGAACTGTGAATAGAGGTACTCCTTTACCGCAGGAGCCATGTACGGCTCCTCGGTTTTCACGGTGAGCCCATGGAGATCGTCGCCAAGGCCGTAAAGCTCCTGCCCCACGTGGAGAGGGACCAGCAGGAATTCGGAGTCATAAACATAGCGGCCCGATTTGAAGATCCCGGAGACGACAAGATCAGCCGGCAGCACCATTTCACGCAGATCCTTCAGCGTCTTCTGGTTGTCCGGGTCGTTCTCCGCCTTATCCAGCTCCTGCATGATCTCGCTGATGTTTCCCGGAGAAAAGACCGTGAGCTTGTCCCCCACTCCGACTCCCAACTGACGGGCAAGTTCCTCACCCAAAACCACCTTATCGCCATCAAGGTCGAAATCCCCCGCGATGATTGCCGATTTCACATCGGTCACCCGCTGTTCGCGCTCCGGATCGATTCCGCGGATCTTCGGCGCGAGACGGCGGCCCAGGAACTCGGCGATCACCGGTCCCTGCACAAACGGCGCGGTCGCAATCACATGCGGAGCCTTCGCCACCTTTTCTTCCACATCGCGCCACTCCCGCAGCACGCCATCGGAAGTCACCAGCAGGTGCGCATCGAAGCCGAGCACTTTGCGCCGCAGTTCCTGGTCGAAACCGGTCATCACTGAGATCACCAGGATCAGCACCGTGATACCGAGCGTCACCCCGAGAATGGAGATTACAGTGATGAGCGAAACGAAGGTGCGTTTCGGCTTCAGGTAGCGCAGGGCGAGGAAGAGACTGAAAGGAGCTTTCACGGAGGCGAAATGGGTCGCACATACAAGCCCTACGCACCAGTGCTCACAACCTGAATGTCTCA
>CBINJX010001024.1:0-2198 GCA_966251085.1 uncultured Verrucomicrobiales bacterium | reverse complement strand
TCGTAGATGAGCACATTTGCGTCCACCGCCATGCCGATCGTGAGAATGATGCCGGCGATTCCCGGGAGTGTCAGGACGAGGTGAAACATCGTCATCGCTCCGAAAATGAGGATCAGATTAACCGCCAATGCGATATTCGCGACCAGTCCCGCAAACCGGTAGTAAACAACCACGAAGAGCAGGGTGGCTACCAAACCCACCAGACCGGAGACGATACCGCTGCGAATCGAGTCTGCCCCCAGAGTCGCAGAGACGCTGCGCTCTTCCTCAACCTTCACCGGGGTCTGTAGTGGGTTCTCGAGGACACCGGCCAGATTACGGGCTTCCTTTTCACTGAAGTTTCCACTGATCGACGCGCGTCCACCATAGATCCCATCGCGGATCACCGGGGCCGACTGCACCACGCCATCCAAAACGATCGCGAAACGTTCACCAATGTGTTCCGAGGTCAGCTTGCCAAAGAGGTCCGCTCCCTCCTTGTCAAACTCCAGGCTGATTGCCCAGCCGTGTTTGTCGAAGATCGCGGCGGCGCCGCTGACGCGGTTGCCGAGGATATCTGCCTTTTGCTTGATCAGCAGCTTGCTGGTTTCACGTTGTCCATTGCGATCCTCAGAGACGTAGTTTTCGATCCGATAACCGGGAGGCGTCACCTCTCTTCCGGCTTCGATTTCCGGAATCAGGGTGTCGCTTTTCGGGTGAACGAGGCGAAACTCGAGCTTGGCTACCTGGGCGAGCTGCTTGCGCGCCTCGTTTATTTGTCCGGGATTCAGACCGGGGATTTGTACGAGAATCCGGTCCTCTCCCTGAGGTGTAATGACTGGCTCACTGACACCAAACTGGTCCACCCGTTTCCGGATGGCCTCGACCGCCTGGTCGAGTGAGTCGTGCCGGATCGTTTCGCCCTTTTCGGGAACAAGGCGGATCAGAAACGAGGTGCCACCTTGAAGGTCGAGTGCGTGGGGGACGTTTTCCGTGGGGGGATAAATGGTCGCAATACTGAGTGCGACGGCGAGTACGGTCAGGATACTTCCCAAGACTCGCTTGGTACGGGAGTTTCGCGCAGTGAAGTACCGCGTGAATAGAAAAAGGGCGAGAAGCCCGGAGAAAAAAGTGACTCCAGGAGACATGAAAATGGAATAGGGATGCAGGTAAAGCAGCCCGGCGTGCTGCGGAGAATGGAATGCCGGAACCTTTACGTCGCCGTTGCGACGCTACGGGAGAAGGAGGCTGCAAAGATCAATGCAGACTTCTTTGCACAGCACGGACGGTGCTGATGCGATGAGTATCAACCTACATTCGCCTTGGGCGGAGCGCGCCCGAAGAGCATCCCACACGCAGCATGACGATACTGCGAGATTGCCTCCCGACCTGGATAACCCGAGAGGAGATGCGTTCCCTCAACAGCATTGGATGTGATCGGGCAATCGATAAGGGGAGCCCAGATCCCATTCTTCTTGGAGTCGTAACCCGAGGGATCCCGAGCTTCTTCCGAGAAGGCAAACGCTGCTGCTTTGTTGAGAGTTTTGAGATCGCCGCCACCTGTTGAACAGGCATCCGCACTACCCGACAGCGATGCAACCACACCAACGAGCCACAGGCTCATTAATATGCACCATTGCCTCAATGGACTGGCAGATTGCGAACTCAACGAGGTGAAGGGTAGTTCAGCTTTTCAGAGAAGCAAGATGCGAATGGGTGGCGACAGGTTGGAGAATGTGCGTTGAGCTTCCTGGGAGAGTCCAACGACTTGGGAGCGGATGAAGGAGGTGAGGGGAGCACTTCCCGTAGTTCCCTTTATCGGGTTTTAACCTCCGAGCCCCCGGATACGGGCTAGATACGGCTGATTTTCCATCAGTAGTTATCTTTCGGCGATAAATTACGGACGATTTTCCTTCAGTACTTTTTCATCCGCGAACAGTTGCGGACGATTTTTCATCCGTATTCTTCGATTTCCGGAAAAGTGCGGCTGATTTTTCATTCCTAGTTTGCGGATTTTCGCAAGATACGGCTGATTTTTCAGACCTATTTCTCAACTTTGAGAGAAGATACGGACGATTTTTCGTCCGTAGTTATGCGCGGGGCATAAAGATAACCCGCCGCTCTGTCTCTATTCCTGCGCTGTGCACTACGATTGATCGGGCGTGCATCACGATAGTTGCAGAATCTGTAGAAAGAGATGCGCCAGGTATCAGTATAAA